>JAEZGD010000746.1 GCA_023417165.1 Planctomycetota bacterium | reverse complement strand
GCCTGGTTGCTGACCTGGTTAGCTGTCGGTGGTCGCGCCCTCACACCGGAAATGCGCTATCGCATGCAATACACAGTCTTCTGCGATCGCCTCAGCAATTTGGAATCGTTCGTCGAAGCGCAAAGGTAGGACGCAGCGATTCTGCGTCCATGGTCGAAGCATCGCTTCGACCTACGTCGACAAAGCCAAGGGCGAGAGGGCGAAGGTTTCAATTTGCTGGCGCGCGTGTTCTAGGTCGCTATCGCGCGGCAGTAAGAGTCCGCGAACGCGGGCGCGACGAATCACGCCTTTTTCAAGACGTTCGGGAAACACATGCCAGCGCACCGTCGGCAGTTCGGCAGCGCTGGCGATTTGCACGCCGGCGAAATCGGTGGGATGCACCATCTCGAGATAACTGGCGCCTAAATGCTGCGGACGAAACAGCACCGCGCGCGGCGCGGCGCTATCGGTTTGCCACGTATCACCAGCGAGCGTCAGCGGCGAGCCATCGAGACTCAGTGGAATGACTTCGCCTGCAGGCAAGGTGCTTTCGAGCGAGGTGGCCGGCGCGCTATCGAGCAAGCTGGTTTGCATCGAAATCACCAGTTCCAGGCCGGCGACTTGCGCGCTGGGTTCGACATAGCGCCAATAGACTTGCGGGCGTACATTGCGTTCGGGCGTTTGCGCATAGGTCGCCACTAGATCGGTCCCGCGCTGATAGCTTTCGACCAACGTCTCCGGCGTCGGCCCGGCAGCGGCGCGCGTGAAGACTTTCAAGAGGGCGACATGAGCGGCTTTCATCGCAGCGGGTGAGAAGCCTTGCCAGGGAAACAACAGGTCGACTTCTCCACTCACCAGCGGCGTCGCCAACGTGCCAAATGTCTCGCGAATTGTCCAAAAGGTTTGCATGACTACGTTCTGCACTCTCGATCAACCAACGAAAAAACCCCGCCATTTGCAGCGAGGCAAACAGCGGGGCCGGAACAGAGAAGAGGCCGAATGTATCGTGGTGAGTTCCGCATCGCGTTGCTCTCCACGTGTCTGATAATAACAAAGCCAAATATAATGTCCATAGTTTTGTCCAAAAAATGTCAAGGGCACGTCGGCCTTAAACACTTTGCATGTGACAATGGTTGTTTAAACGCCAAAGTCGAGGTTTCGCCCAAGCGCGCCGACAGCTACTATCGAGGGCAAAGACCACCTCACTGCTCCGCCAAGGTAACGGTTCTATGGAAGAGTTCCTTCCGCTATGCGAAGAGGCTGCCCGCCTGGGCGGCGGCATCCTGCTGAGCTATGCAGGACGCGCAAAAGTTCGAGAAAAAGCGCGGCACGATCTGGTGACCGAAGCGGATTTGGCCTCGCAGCACGCCATTCGTGAGCTGATCCTCGCGCGGTTTCCCGATCACGACTTCCTCGGCGAAGAAGACAGCGACGCAATTCTGGCCGCGACGCAGGCGGCTCGCTCGCCTTTTCGCTGGGTGGTCGATCCGCTCGATGGCACCGCCAACTTTGTTCACAGTCTCGGCAACTATGCAGTTTCGGTGGCCCTCGAACACGCTGGCGAAATTGTCTGCGGCGTGGTTTTCGATCCCATCGCTAACGAATGTTTCGCAGCCGCGCGCGGTTGTGGGGCGACCCTTAATGCGGAGCCAATTCGCGTTAGCGGTTGTGTAGCCATGGACCAAGCCATGATTGCGGCCAGTTTCTCGCCCAACGTGCAGCGTGGTTCGATCGAGATCGAGCGTTTTATCGAAGTGCTGCACGCCTCGCAGTCGATTCGCCGCCTGGGCTCGGCCGCCCTCAACCTGTGCTATGTCGGCGCGGGACGGCTGGATGGCTATTGGGCTACGGCGGTCAAAATCTGGGACATCGCCGCAGGCATGTTGGTTTTGACGGAGGCCGGCGGAATCATTACGCAGATCGATGGCACGCCGCTCTTGCTCGCGAAGCCGGAATTGGCGGCGTCGGCCTCGGCCGAATTGCACACTGCCTTTTTAGAGACACTGCATCGCCCTGGCACGACCTGATTCGGCGAAAGGCACGGGAACCACTCTTTATAGCGGCAGATGCCAGAGGTGCGATGCACGTTCCGACAGCGAATTTCGCGGATCGACGCTTTCTGACTTGCCTTGCTCCGCTGTCAGGACAACGATTGCAACGAAGGTAGCGACAATGCGCGATTTCCGCCGAGGTGGAGGCATGCGGTCCCCTCTGCGGTGGTGGCGAGCGACTTCCTTCGGCTTTTCTGTTTAGGTAAACTGGATGTTTCACCGGTAGTCTTCTCATCGGAACATCGCGGCAGACAAGGAGTTGGCGTCTACCGCCAGGATTTGCACGTGCGCGACCGCCGTCTATCGATGCTTCATTCGCGCTGGCCGCGATTGCTGCGACTGGGGCTTTGCCTGGTCTTAGCTGTCGTTTGGATGCAGGCCGCGCGAATGGCGTGGGCGCAAATGGCGGATACCGCACCCATGCCCGCGGCAACCTCGCGGCCAGCCGATACCAGCGGCGTCAAAGAGACGCAGCCGCAACTCTATTACCTCAAAGACAAAGACGGCAATCTGGTCCCTGTGCCAGATATGACCTTTGAAGACTTTCAGCGCTTAGATCGCTTGGCGCAAGGTCTCAACACCGCATCGCCGACTTATAGCCTGGGCAATTTGAAGCTCACTGGCCAAGTGGTCAATGGCAAGGCCGAGATCGATGCGGATCTGAAGATCAAAATCATCGCCAAGAACGACGCTTGGCAGCGCATCCCGCTGCGTTTCAACTCCGCAGCACTGCGCGAGCCGCCGCAACACGAAGGCATAGGCGATCTGTTCATCGAATATGAGCCCGATGGCGAAGGCTATATCTGTTGGCTGAAAGCCGCCGAGAACAGCGAGCATACGCTGCGTTGTCGTTTTCTGGCGCCGGTTCAAGAACTCGGCGCGGAACTGCGTTTAGCGCTGGCTGCGCCGCGCGCCACCAGCGGACTGCTCAGCCTGCGCGTGTCCGAATCCCAGGCGAAAGCGGTGGTGATCCGTCGCTCGGAAGAGCTGACGCTGAAGGATGTATTCGCCGATGGCAGCGGCTCGCGGCTAGAGATGCCCAATCCTGCCGGCGACTTTCAAATCGCCTGGCGTGCCGGAACGAGCACAGCACCGCAGATGCGGCAAACGATCGACGTGCGCAGCGCCATGCTGGTCAAGATGGAAGGCAAACGCCGCGTCACCTGCGAAGCACGCATGAAAGTGCGCAGCTTTGGCGCGCCGCTTGAAGCCTTCACCGTACGCCTGCCGCCTGACATGCATCTGGGACAGCAACCGGAGCAGCCAGGCTTGCGCTTCACGGTGCTGGAACCGACGATCGACGAAGTCACGCAAAAGATGGCGCAGGTTGTCGAAGTTCGTTTGGAAACGAAGGTCAACTCGGTCGACGTGACGATGGTCGCCGAATACGTCCGCGACAGCAGCGCCGGCGAGCAGCCGGTGGAAGTCGGCGGCTTTGAAGTGATCGATGCGGTGAAGCAGTGGGGCGCGCTGGACCTGGTCGTGGAAGGCGAGCAGTCGGCGATCTGGCTCGAAGGAGCCAATATTCGTCGCATGGAAGACGCGCCAGCGGCTGACGCTCGCGGCGTGCGCTCGCTGGAGCGATTCGACTTCGATGCGCAGCCGTTCTCGTTACAAGTGCAGGCCGTGCCGCGCAAGACGCGCGTCACCGTCGAGCCGCTGTATGTCGTGTATGTCGAGGACCGACAACTGCGGTTGGAAGCCACGCTCAAGTATCAAGTGCGCGGCGCGAAGGCCTATAACGTCGAATATGACTTTGCGGGTTGGACGGTCGACAGCGTAACCAGTCCGAACGTCAAGTTTCAGAACAACTCGGTAGATACCGAGCGTGTGTCGCCGCTCGCGATTCCGCTGACGGACGCGCCAGGCGAGTTCACTTTGAATGTGAAGGCGCGCCGCGATCTGCCGGCCAATGCCACCGAAATCGCCTTTGACGTACCGCGCCCACTCGGCAGCAGTTTGACGCCAGGCAGCGTGGTAA
>JAEZGD010000735.1 GCA_023417165.1 Planctomycetota bacterium | reverse complement strand
ACGGGTACTCGGTCGAGCGATAGATAACGAGTTCATCCCGGGAAGCCACGACGGGACGATCCATCCACAATCGCAGCATCACACGATCACGCGCCTCTTCGAGAGTCAGCATGGGGCGATGCCTGATCGAGGATTCTCGTGATTGCGCTTCGTCCTTCGTCATTCCCTCGACATTTGACGTTCGACCTTCTTTGCCAGGTGCGGCTCGCGGACTCGCCACACCCTACGTTTCACTGCCCGCTGCCAACTGCCTCAGCCGCGGTAGGTGGCGAAACAGTGGGGCGTTTCCCACAAGTTGCATTCGATAATGGGAAAGCCGTGGTCTTTGGTGAAGTCGAAGATCAGCTTGGCGATGTTCTCGGCGGTGGGATTCACATCCAGCAAGTACAGCGGTTCGTTCATTTGCTGCAGCATCGACACGGCGGGATCGTCGCGATGCAGCAGCATGCGATGATCGAGGTTGTCGTCGATCCATCCGGCGACCACCTTCTTGATGTCTGAGAAATCGAGCACCATGCCGCGGTCGTCCAGCGAGGGCGCCTCGATCGTGATCACCGCGCGGCCGTTGTGGCCATGCAAATAGCGGCACTTGCCAGCGTAGTTCAGCAAGCGATGGCCGTAACAGAAGTCGATTTCGCGGGAAACACGATACATGGGCGAAAGTTCCAAGAGCCAAGTTGTCACTGGCGAGCGGGAGGATAATTATAAGTCGAAGCCCGAAACACGAGCTTCGAGTTTTGTGCGCTGATCAAATGCTTCGGGGGCATACACCGTCGCATCGGTCAGCCCGATGCGTCGAAAGGCCGCGCGGCGTTCAGCGCACTTATTACACTCGCCACAGTGCAGACCGTCACGGGGGGAGATACACGAAAAGGTGTGCTCCAGTGGTAAGTCACGACCCAATTGCAGCACGGCATCTTTCGAAAGTTGCGCCAAGGGACGCGTGATGCGGACGCGCTGGCCGTCCTGGCTGAGACTCATGGCGCTCGCCAGGCGATGGAGAAACTCAGGCTGGGCATCTGCGAACGGATTGCCGGCCAGTACCGCCAGCGCCAGTTCTTCAATGTCGTGCGCCTGGCACCAGATCAGCGGCTTCAGAGCCAGCAGCGCGTTGCGCCCCGGCAGGTAAACCGCTTCGTCCGGTGTATCGGTCCCCGGCGTGTTGCGGCCGCTAATGCTCCAGTGGTCTTGGTAGAGATCGGCCAGCGGCAAATCAAAGACCAGCAGGTCCGCCAAAGCCGGAGTGTCGAGCGTCTGCAGAAAACGGCGGATCGCCGCCAACTCGGCCGCCGCCCAGACCACATCGGTGCGAATATAAAACGGCTGCACGCGCCGCCCTTGCCCTAGTAACTGCGCCAGCAATACGCAGCTATCCAGGCCGCCGCTCAGGAGCAGGCCGACGGTGGGAAGCAGACGCGAGGGGGGAGCATTCAAGTTCGGCTCGTCGCAAAAGGGTCTACTCTTACCGTAAGTTCGCTGCCTGGATGCGTCTACACCCATAAGTAGAGGAAGTCGCCCGCCAAGCGTTACCACCAAGCCACGAAAACAAGGCGATGTACTCGCTCCCTAGAGGGGCAGGTCGCATGTTTCCGGCCGTTGCGAGGCGGCGGGCTGGTGCTGCCGAGGGGGAAAGATGCCTTGCCGCGGCCAAGCGGCCATAGGTACACTCCGCCCCTTGGTTCTTGGCAAGCGGTGCGCGCGGGGGACAGCGGCCGTTACAGCCGGACGCGTCACGCGTCGCAAACCCTGTCAGGGACTAGGAATTGTCTTGAATCGGCAATTTGGGCTTTTAGAATGGACTTTAGCCCAAATGCCGCCACGATCCCAAATAAAGGGGAACGCTATGCGTTCGGTGGCTTACGGCCTTGTCCTGGGTGCAGGTCTTGTACTGGTGTTGTGGGGCGCAACGGCTTATATGCCAACTGCGCTGGCGCAACGCCCGGCGGTCCCGCCGACGGTGAATTTTCCGGATCGTACTGCGGCTAGTGGTGAACTAATCGCGCTGAGCTTTGATGCAGGTGGCGGTCGTCAGCATATCACGCTGATTGATCCGCGCACCCACATGCTGGGCGTGTATGCCATTGAGCCAGGCACCGGTGAAATTTCGCTTCGGAGCGTGCGCAATGTACACTGGGACCTGCAGATGGATGAATTCAATGGCACGACCCCTTCGCCGCGAGAGATCCGCTCGCTGCTAGGCAATAAGTAGATTTGCCCCGCGCAACCGCTCGGGGCGCCAGTGCTCCGGGAGCCTTTGCTAATGGCCGCTAAACTGCTTGAACTGGAAGAAGCCGCCGCCAAGTTGGGCGTCACCACCGACCAACTGATCGAGATGCGTTCGCGCGGCGAGATTTACGGCTATCGCGCGGATGGCTCTTGGAAGTTCAAAGAAGACGAAGTCGAACGTGTCATTGCTGAACGCGCCGGTGGCGGTTCGGCGATTGGCAGCGATCTCGACGACTTGATCCAGCCGCTCGGTCTGGGTGACGACTCGAACGCTGGTCTCAGTTCGATCCTGGTCAGCGAGCAAGAGCTGGGCCACTCGGGCGAAAGCACCTCCAGCACCATCATTGGCAAATCGATCGAAAGCGCCGGCAATGCCGAAAGCGACATCACGCTCGCCAGCGAATCGGCCATCGGACCTGCTAGCGATGTGCAACTCGTTTCGCCCAACAGCGACATCAATCTGGCATCCACCAGCGACGTACAACTGGCCGGACTTTCGGATCTGCAGCTTTCGGCCGATGGCGGCACCGGCAAAGCGCCTGGCAGCGATGTGGTGCTGAGCACCGACAAGATCGATCTGGTCAACGATAGCAACCTGGAACTGGGCGCGGACGACGACCTGGTCCTCGGCGGTAGCGGCATTGACAGCGACGTTA
>JAEZGD010000667.1 GCA_023417165.1 Planctomycetota bacterium | reverse complement strand
ACCATCGCCAGGCGGATGTTGGAGGGGCAAGGCTATCGCGTGCTGGAAGCGAGCGGCGGCGCAGAAGCGCTGGCGGTCGCGGCACGCGTTGCGGGCCCGATCGACCTGCTGATTACGGACGTGATTATGCCGGAGATGAGTGGACGGCAACTGGCCGAGCAACTGCTGGCGGTGCGGCCGGAAACGCGGGTGCTCTATGTCTCTGGCTATACAGACAACGCGATCTCACAGCATGGCGTTTTGGCGCCGAATGTGGAGTTCCTGCAAAAACCATTTTCCAATGAGTCGCTATCGGCCAAGGTGCGGCAGGTGCTGGACACCACGAACTGATCTTTCCCAGCGACCGTATTGGCTGTCGGGGCGGGCGTTTGGCGGCGATTTTCCTCCGGCGAGGGCCCCTGGAAACTTTGGGGCCGACGTTGACACCTGCCGACCGACACTCTTAAAATGCGTGGTTTCCCCAAGGGCATTCGCGCCCGCCGGGGGTGAATTATGCTCCTTTCCGGAGATCGCAGCGTTGCAAGAAGCGATCCAGAAGGCCGACACGCTGATCGAAGCGCTCGGCTGGATTCGGCGTTTTCGCGACAAGGTCACTGTCATCAAGCTCGGCGGCAGCGTGATGGAGGACGAGAACGCGCTGCGCCATGTGCTGATCGACATCGTCTTTATGGAAACGGTCGGCATGCGCCCGGTGGTGGTGCATGGCGGCGGCGCTGCCATTAGCCGCGCCATGGACAAGGCGGGCCTCAAGCCGCACTTCATTCAAGGCCGCCGCTACACCGACGACGACACGCTGCGCATTGTCGAAGAGGTGTTGGCCTATGAAACGAATGAGTCGATTGCGCGCCGCATCGAAGAGTACGGCGGCCGCGCCATGAACTTGAACTTTCGCAGCACCAACGTGCTGTTTGGCGAGCGCATCACGTTGCCAGGCGACGACGGCGCAGGAATCGACCTCGGACACGTCGGCAAAGTGACGCGCGTCGATCGTGGCGTCATTGAAAACCTTTGCTATGCCGGGCAGGTGCCGATCATTCCTTCGATGGCGATCGACGAAGTGACTGGCGGCAAGCTGAACGTCAATGCCGACACCGCCGCTACTGCAGTGGCCCAAGCGCTCGGCGCTGAGAAGTTGATGTATATGAGCGACGTTAATGGCGTGCGTCGCGACAAGAACGATCCCAACAGCATCTTGCATTCGTTGTCGGCCAGCGAGGCCCGCGACTTAATCAAGAGCGGCGCGGTCGAAGGGGGCATGATCCCCAAGATCGAAGCCTGTTTAGAGACGCTCGATCATGGCGTCCGTAAGGTGAACATCATCGATGGCCGCGTGCGGCACTCGCTGCTGCTGGAAATCTATACGACGCGCGGCGTAGGCACCGAAATCGTCAGCTACAAATAACCCAGGAAACGACAAATGACCAGGTCGGCATGACCACCCCGGAATTGCCTGAGCCGACCATGGGTGCAGGGAGTTTGGTTGTTCGTTGCACCTTGAACATTCTCTCTGCCTGGCGTGTCTTGTCTCTGTTGCCGTTCTTAATCGTTGGACCGACCCTCAGGAGTTCGAACCGTGTCAACTGTCGCTGGTTTGAGTTCGCCGGAAACGGTGGAATTGTTCAAAAAGTACGTGATCGGCAACTACAACCGCTATCCGGTCAATCTTGTCCGCGGCGAGGGTTCGCTGGTTTGGGATAGCGAAGGTAATCGTTATCTCGACTTCTTTGTCGGTTGGGGCTGCAATCTGCTGGGGCATTGCCCGCCAACGGTCGTGCAAGCGGTACAAGAACAGGTCGCCACGTTGATTCACGTCCCGAACACGTGGCACATGGAAGTGCAGGGGCGCTGGGCCGAACTGCTCAGCAAGCACAGCTTTGGCGGCCAGGCGTTCTTTTGCAACAGCGGCACCGAAGCGAATGAAGCGGCCATCAAGCTGGCGCGTCTGCACGCTGGCAAGGGACGCTACAAGATCATCACGTTCGAAGGCGGCTTTCACGGACGAACGATGGGTGCGCTCTCGGCCACCGCGCAGCCCAAATATCACGATGGCGTCGAGCCGATGTTGGCGGGCTTCACCTATGCTCCGTATGGCGACCTGGAAGCGGTGAAGAAGCTGGTTGATGACGAAACCTGCGCGATCATGATCGAGCCGATTCAAGGCGAAGGAGGCGTGCGCCTGCCGCCGCCTGGCTTCCTGGCGGGCTTGCGTCAGATCGCCGACGAAAAGAACCTGCTGCTTATTTTCGACGAAGTGCAGACCGGCTGCGGTCGCACGGGCAAATGGTTCGGCTATCAATACTTCGGCGTGACGCCGGACATCATCACGCTCGCCAAAGCGCTGTGCGGCGGCATTGCAGGGGGTGCGCTGCTGGCGAAGCCGGAAGTAGCCAAAAGCCTGCGTCCTGGCATGCATGCAGCGACTTTCGGCGGTAATCCTATCGCCGCCCGCGCAGGCATTGCAACGCTGGAAACGATCGAGCGCGATGGCCTGCTAGAACATGCCACCAAGATCGGCGAACTCTTCCGCGAGCGCTTGACCGCGCTAGCCGCCGAATGCCCCATCATCAAGGAAGTGCGCGTCGCAGGCGTGATGATTGGCATCGAACTGACAATCGACGGCGCGGCGGTCGTGAAAGAATGTCTGGCGCAAAAACTGCTTATCAACTGCACGCACGGCACGGTCATTCGCTTGCTGCCAGCGATGAACCTCACGGTCGAGCAGGCGGACGAAGGCATCGAAATCCTTTCCAACGTGTTGCGTCAAACGGCGGCCTAGTCCTGCGGGTTTCGCAGGGTACTCCTGGGTCTTTTCCCATGATGCGGCCGACGCAAGGCCGCATTCACCACAGTCTTCTTGCCGGAGGTCGCACGCATGCGACACGTCCTGTCGATCTTTGACCTGTCCGCCAGCGAGATCCAGAAGATCTTCGCCATTACCAAAGACTTGAAGGCGAAACTGGTCAAGGGAGTTCGTGAACCGCTGCTGCCGGGGCGCGTCCTGGCGCTGTTGTTTGAAAAGCCTTCGCTGCGCACGCGCGTGAGCTTTCAGACCGCGATGCTGCACCTAGGCGGCGGCAGCTTGTTCTTGGGAGAAGATGTAGGTTGGGGACAGCGCGAGTCTACTGCCGATTTCTCGCGCGTGATCAGCGAATATGTCGACGTCGTCGTCTGCCGGGCGAAATCGCACCAGCGCGTCGTAGAGTTGGCGCAGCATGCCACGTGTCCCATCGTCAATGGTTTGACCGATAGCGATCATCCTTGCCAGGCGCTCGCTGATATCTTCACGCTGGAAGAGATTCACGGCTCGCTCGCAGGCAAGCGCGTGGCCTTTGTCGGTGACGCTAATAATGTGGCGCGCAGCCTGGCCGAAGTGTGTGCGCGGCTGGGGATCGAATTTGCGATTGCCGCGCCGTCAGGGTATCAGTTCGACGACGCTTATTTGCAAAAGCTCAAGCGCGAAGAACCGAAGTTTGCGTTCACGCAAACCACCGATCCGGTCGCCGCGGTAAAGGGAGCTTGCTGCGTCTATACCGATGTCTGGGCGAGCATGGGACAGGAAAAGGAAATGGCGCAGCGCGCCAAGGCGTTCGCGCCGTACCAGGTCAATGCGGCGCTGATGAAGCATGCGCCGAAGGACGCTGTCTTTTTGCACTGCTTGCCAGCACGCCGCGGCGAAGAAGTGACCGACGAAGTGATCGATGGTCCGCAAAGCGCCGTCGTGCAAGAGGCAGGCAATCGCCTGCACGTGCAAAAGGGCCTGCTCGCCTGGCTGCTGACTTAGGAAGCAGGATTGCCGATTGAGGATTTCAGATTGCAGATTGAAGTGAAATCGTCAGTCCCGGTATTCCTTCGATCTGCAATCCATCAGCCTTAATCTGCCATCGCCATGCGTCCTGCCAACGAACTACGTCCTGTCAAAATCAAGCGTAACTATACTCGCCCCTCGCCAGGCAGCGTGCTCTTTCAAGCGGGCGGGACGACGGTGTTGTGCACTACCAGCGTGGCGGCGGAAGTTCCGCCATGGATGAAAGGCAAAGGGAAGGGCTGGATCACCGCCGAATATAATATGCTGCCTAACAGCACGTCGCCGCGGAAGCAACGCGAGCGCGGCGGCAAGGTCGATGGTCGCACAACCGAGATTCAACGCTTGATCGGGCGCAGCCTGCGCGCGATTGTTGACTTGGAAGCGCTTGGCGAGCGGACGCTGATGGTCGATTGCGACGTATTGGAAGCCGATGGCGGCACGCGTACCGCCAGCATCACCGGCGCCTTCATTGCGATGGTCGACGCGCTGCGCAGCGTGCAAAAAGACTTGCCTGACCCGAAGAAGTTGCCGCTGACCGACAGCGTCGCTGCGATCAGTGTCGGCATTTGCGATGGCGTGCCGACCCTGGACCTCGACTATCAACTTGATGTGGCGGCCGAGGTTGATATGAACGTGGTGATGACCGGCAGCGGCCGATTCATCGAGATTCAAGGCACTGGCGAAGAGGCCACCTTCAGCGATAGTGAACTCGCCGCGCTTTTGAAGTTAGCCAAGAGCGGCATCAAGTCGCTCAGCGCTATTCAGCAAAAGGCGCTCGGCAAGCATTGGCCCTTCTAACCGAGAATCGTAGGACGAAGCCGTGCTTCGTCCAAATTATGCTGGCCAACTATTCCGGACGAAGCATGGCTTCGTCCTACGTTGGCACTCGCTGGCTTAGCGCGGGGTATGCGCTTCCAGGAACCACAGTTGCAAGTCGATGGTGCGCGAGATCGCCGTGAACAAGTCGGCCGTCGCCTTGTCGCTCAGTTCGTCACTCTTGTCGATGTTTTGGCGGACGGTATCGGCGACGATGCTAAAACGCTCGATTAGCGTGGCGACGTGACCCAAGTCCTCGAACTTCTCCGGGAATTCAGGCAATTGGCTATTGCCGCCCGCCATCCGCACGGTGCCTCGCGGAAACCCTCCGAGCGTAGCGATGCGCTCGGCGACTTCGTCGATGTGCGCTTCGACCGCCGTGGCGATGTCGTCAAACATCTTGTGTAGCTGCCAGAAGTTCGGGCCCCGTACCGTCCAGTGC
>JAEZGD010000636.1 GCA_023417165.1 Planctomycetota bacterium | reverse complement strand
ATGCTTACCTGACCACCATGCTCAGCCAGCGTCTGCCATTGCCTGCAGAGCGTCCCAATACAGCGGCGCGCGCGCCGGACGATGCCAGCCGCTTGCCACAGAAAACGCTCGACTTGCTGCTGGGCGTGGAAAAGCTCCGCGGCGAGATGCTGCGCGACATGTTATTGCATGCCGACGAAGCGCCCGAAGAAGCCACCGAGCCGCTCCCGCCCGAGATCAACTGGTCGAGCTTCGCCGCACAGCCAACGCCCGATGGCGTCACGATTGAGCCAATCGCGATGCACGTGCCGATGGAGTGCTTTTACGTTCGCTTTGGCAAGTTCAGCAACTACCTGTGGCTCGACAATCTGACGCAAGATTATGGCGGTGACCTGGCCAATATGCTGGCCATGCGCGGGCATGATCTTCGCCTGGGCGAGCGTACACAGACGCAGCTTTGCCTGCGAAAAAACAAGCTGGCGCAGTATGTCGGCGACCAGGTGATTGCCGATGTCGCGCTTATCGGCCGCGATATTTACACGCACGAAGGGGCCGCCATCGGCATGCTCTTTCAAGCCCGCAATACGAAGCTGTTGGCCAACGACCTGACAACCACACGCGCTTCCATCTTGAAAGAAGAAGAGGGACGCGGCGCGACCCACGAAACCATCAAAATCGCCGGGCGAGACGTTTCGTTCCTTTCGACGGCCGACAATCGCTTGCGATCGTTCCATGCGATCGACGGCGACTTTCATCTAGTCACGACGTCGCGCGCGATGGTCGAACGCTTCTTCGAAGCTGGCGCAGGCAAGGGTGCGCTCGGCGGCACCGAAGAGTTTCATCACGCCCGGCAGATGATGCCGACCGACCGCAACGACACGATCTTCGTGTACTTTTCGTCGGCGCTGTTCCAAAGCCTGGTCGGACCGCAGTATCAAATCGAACTCGCCCGGCGTCTGCAATCGGCAACCGAGATCGAACTGCTATACCTAGCGCGACTGGCTGCCCAGGCGGAAGGCTACTCCGGCGATTCGATCAAGGAGATGAGCGAAGCGGGCTTCTTGCCGCGATCGTTCGGTCATCGCCCTGATGGCACCAAGCTAGTGATTGAAGACGGGCGCATCTTTGATTCGGTACGCGGTGCGCGCGGTTCGTATACGCCGATTCCGGATATGAAACTCGGCGCGCTCACTCGGCGTGAAGCCGCGCGACTCGCGCAGCTCGGTGAATACTTGGAAACGCAGTGGCGCGACATGGATCCGCTGATGGTGGGCATTCGGCGCTTCAAGCTCGACGACAAGGGCTTGGAACGAATTCATATCGAAGCCAACGCTTCGCCCTTCGACGAGAAAAAATATGGCTGGCTAACATCCATGATTGGCCCGCCGGCGACCGCGCGCGTGCTGCCTGCGCCCGGCGATGTGATTCATCTGCAAGCGTTCTTGCAAGGCACGCCCCTGGATGCCAGCGCTCCGCCGCATCATATGTTTTTAGGTGTGCAGGACCATTTGCCGCTGGGCGAACTCAAGACCGATAGCTTGATTCAGATCCTGCGCGTGCTGCGCACCACACCCGGCTATTTGGGCGCGTGGCCGCGGCCGGGCTCGCTTGATCGCTTGCCGCTGGGCCTGGGCGGTCGTCCCGACGAGTTTGGTTTTGCGCGGATGCCGTTTGGCATTTGGCGGCGCACGCTCGGGCCGTGGTCGGCGTTATCATTCGATCCGCAATTGCTGGCGAATGTGACCGAACAGCTGGAAGTGGAAGATACCGACAATCCCGCACAGATGCGCATTCATGTCGGCGACGTGGGCCAGACAAAGCTCTCGGCCTGGGTCGATGCGATGTATTACGAGCGTGCGCGGCAAACATCGGTCGCCAATGCCGCGCTCTTGCAGCATGTGGTGCAGCAGTTCCGCGTGACGCCTGCGAAGGCGCGCAAGGTGGTCGAAGAGATTATCGATGGCCGCCTGGTCGACGTGCTCGGCGGCGAATACACGCCGGTGAAGTATCGCGACGGTGCGATTCTTTGGCAATCCGATGCGTGGCCGCGTGAAGTCGGTCGCCCACCGGCCGAGTACCGCGCGCCGCTGCTGGAATGGTTCCGCGGTCTCGATGCTGACTTGACCAAGTCCGAAGGTCGGCTCGCGGTGCGTGCGCAGCTCGATATGCAGCGCAAGAAGCCAGAACCCGAGCAACTGCAGTTGCCTTCGTTCAACCTGCCGAACCTGTTTGGCGATTTCGGTAAGACCTCGAAGCCCAAGACCGACAAGCCGAAGGTACCGGTGCCAAAGGCGGAAGAGCTTCCTCCGCCGCCGCAGCCTGCCAATCCAGGTGCGCGCGAGTTCTGATCCCGAGCGGGCGCGTATGCTCCCTGAATGCGCGCGCTCACCAATGGAAAATTGGTGGCGAAGCTGGAGGGAGATGTCACGCGAAGCCGCTAAGGCGCGAAGCAGAGAGAGAGGGTGAAGAAGAGATTGGCGAAATGCCGTTGCGTATTTTCCTTCTCTCCTTCCCATACCCTTGGCGTCTTTGCGGCTTGGCGTGACACAATCCTGAGCGGGGTACATAAGTCCCCTAAACCCGCGTTCCATTAGCGTGAGGTTCGACGCTTTAAGAAAGTTCGAAAAGCAACGCGTGACCGTAGAACAAAATCGGCACAGGGGGCTCACGCCCCCCGCTCAGGAATGTTTTGTTTCCTGCTCTGCAGCCCAGGCATGCATGGCGGCGAGTTCGCGTTCGTAACCGCCGGAGAGGATCGGAAAGCGACACCAGGTCTTGGGGTCGAGATTCTGATCGTCCAAGTGAAACGACGGCGCGTAGCGTTCGCGTTTCCACTGATTGCGGCACCAGAGCTTGAAGAAGCGATCGACCCAGAAGGCCAACTGCGTAAGCGAGTACTGCGGCTTCCGCGGCGCGAGGTTCTGCAGCACTTCCAGCGGCACCAACTTGTCGCCGATCGCCAGGCGTTCGATGGCGTCGAGGATTTCGTACGGCATCAAATCGGCTTCGTCCGTTTGTCCGGCGGCTGGCGGACGCAGCTCGGCGGTGGGCTGCTGCTTGTTCACAGCACTCA
>JAEZGD010000598.1 GCA_023417165.1 Planctomycetota bacterium | reverse complement strand
GAATGGGGCCGGTTGTCCCGGCTGCGCCAACTTGGTTTGCACTTGCCCCCCCTCCGAGAAGCCGTAACACCCTACTCGCCGGGCCGCCGGGCAAGTATTCTGAAGGTTTCTCGTTTCCGGGCCGCATCTTGTGCCGTGAACCATTCGGCGTTGCGTGCGTATGCCCTGGCATGGTGCAATCGTAGCAGCGCTGGTATTGGCATCGATGAAGGTAGTGGGCAGACTCTTCCCGACGATCGCAAGGCTGTTGGCCGTGGCCGCCATGTTGCTGGCCGCTGCGCCCGCACTCGCCGAGCAAACGCCCACCATCGCCAAGGTGGAAGTCGGCATCAGCGGCGAGTACAAAGTCGGTCACTGGACGCCCGTCGTCGTCGTGCTCGATGTGCCCGCCGACTGCCACGCCAAGGCGATTCTCACCACCGCTGATAGCGAAGGCCTGAGCACGCGCTTCGCCGATCCCGAGTTCATCCCGCTGACTGCCGGCAGCGTGCGTCTCGAACGTTACCTTCAGTTCGGCAACGCCAGGGCGGGCTTAACGGTTGAGTTAGAACTGCAAGATGGCCCCACGGTGCAGCGCTCGTTCGCCGCCCGCGACTTGCCGCCGGCGCGCGTTTCGACCAGCGAACTGCTGTTGGTCGTGGGTCGCGACATTGGCCTAGAAGAATCGTTGACGCATCGCTCGTTTCAATTGCAGCGCGATGTGCATGTCATTCCCGCGACACCGCTGGAATCGCTGCCGGCGCACCCGCTGGGCTATGCGGCGATCGATCTGCTCACACTTTCGACGACCGATCTTGATTGGCAGCGCACGCCCGAGGCGCAGCGCACCGCGCTACGCGATTGGATACTACTTGGTGGTCGCGCGGTGATCTCCTGCGGTCGCGAAGGCGAAGCGCTGTTTGGTCCCGGTCAGCCGCTCGCCGATCTCGCGCCAGGCAAGTTCGAGCGCATCGCGCCGCTGCGCCGTACGGCTGCTCTGGAAACTTATGCCGGCTCAACGCAGCGACTCGAAAGCGCTCGCGACGCGCGAATCGATGTGGCCTTGTTCAGCGGCGTGCGCGGGCATATCGAAGTGTTCGAAGGGAGCGCCGCGACCGAACTGCAGCCGCTGATCGTGCATTATCCGGTCGGCCTCGGCCAGATTTCGCTGATCACGATGGATCTCGACCAGCCGCCGCTCGAACCCTGGGCGGGTCGAGCCACGTTGCTCGCGCGCGTGCTGGCCTTTCATCAGGCTGGCGAAACCGGCAAAGGGCAGGGGGACTTTCAATCGAAGTTGCCGGCCCAGCTCGGCTATCACGACCTGGCCGGGCAATTGCGGATGGCGCTCGATCAGTTCTCTGGCGTGACGCTGGTTGCCTTTTCGTGGGTCGCGGGGCTCATCGCGTTTTACATCTTGCTGATTGGCCCAGGCGATTACTTTTTCGTCCGCTTTGGCCTGCGCCGCATGCAAGCGACGTGGTTTACGCTGGGGCTGCTCGGCATCGGCTTCGTCGCGCTCGCATGGTGGCTCGATACGCGGCTGAAATCGGATCGACCGCTGGTGAATCAGGCCGACATTGTCGACGTCGATCTCGCCTCCGGCGTCCGCCGCGGCATTAGTTGGACACACCTCTATAGCCCGCGCACCGAGGCCTTTAACCTCACGCCGCAAGTTGCCTCGCCGGGTGCGAGCGAGCCCGCCGAGACCGCGCCCAGCCATCTTCGTACCCTGGCCACGGCCATCGGTTGGGAAGGTCTGCCTGGCGATGGCTTGGGAGGCCTCGATGGTCGTCCTGCGCCGCGTTTGTTCGACTCGCCTTACGGTTTGCAGCTACAACTCTCGGCCGAGACCACCGCGCACGCCACCGATGTGCCGATTCAGGCCGCAGCCACCAAAGGTTTTGTCACGCAGTGGTGGCGTCAAGGCGATGCGCTGCCGCAGACTCAATTGCAGCCAACGCAGGATGGTCTGCTGCGTGGCCAATTTGTTTATCCGCTCGACATGCCGCTGATCGATAGCGGCATCATGTACGGCAACTGGCTCTATCGCTTGCCTTCGCCGCTGAAGCCGGGGCAAACGGTGACTCTGGAAAACTTGCCAGCGCCGCGCAACTTGCTGTGGCAGCTGACGCAAAAGCGCGTCGTTGACGCCAAAGATATCGTCACGCCTTGGAATCCGCGCAGCACGGAAATCGCCCGCATCTTGGAAGTGATGATGTTTCACCAGGCGGCCGGCGGCGACAACTATACCGGCCTGACGCAGCGATTTTATTCGCAGCTCGACCTCAGCGATCACTTGCGCACCGGCCGCGCCATCTTGGTGGGCCAGGCGGCGCAGCGAGCGCTATCGTGGAGCGATGTCGGACTGCAAGAGGACAGCTTTGAACCGTCCTCGACCGTGGTGCGCGTGGTGATTCCTGTCACGCCGTCGAAATCTCCGTAACCTCTTCGTGTGAGTCTGCTCGTGGTCAAAACCGTCAACTTGACCAAGAAATTCGGCGAGTTCTTTGCCATTCGAGACATCAATCTCGACCTGGTGGCCGGCGACTGCTTTGGCTTCATCGGCCCCAACGGCGCAGGCAAGACCACCACGATGCGGATCATCGCCACGCTGTCGCAGCCTTCGTGGGGCGAAGCCTATGTCTGCAATCACCCGGTGCTGACGCAGCCCGAAGAGATTCGCCGCCTGGTCGGTTACATGCCGGACTTTTTCGGCGTGTACGACGACATGAAGGTGATCGAATACCTCGAATTCTTCGCCGCCGCGTATCGCATTCACGGTCCCGAGCGCCGCAAGAAGTGCAACGAGATGCTTGAAATCGTCGATCTCGATTTCAAGCGCGACGCCTATGCCAACACGCTTTCGCGCGGGCAAACGCAGCGTCTGGGCCTGGCGCGCACGCTGCTGCACGATCCGCAAGTGCTGCTGCTCGACGAACCGCTCAGCGGTCTTGATCCCCGCGCTCGCATCGAAATGCGGGCTTTGCTGCGCCGCCTGGGCGGCTTGGGCAAAACGATCATCGTCAGCAGCCACATCCTGCCCGAACTGGCCGACCTGTGTAACAAGGTGGGCATCATCGACAAGGGCGTGCTCAACGTGAACGCCGAAGTCGCCGAAGTTATGAAGCAAGTCCGCGAGCGCACGATCTTGCATGTGCAAGTCGCTGGCGATCCCGACGCCGCCGCCAAGGTGTTGGCGCAAAGTCCACTCGTGGCCGATGTCGCGATCCATAAAGGACAACTCGACGTCACGCTGCAAAAGGGAGTCGAAGACTACACCGATCTCCCGTCGCTGCTGATCGCCGCCGGGCACAAGCTCAAGCTCTTCCGCGAAGAAGAGATCAATCTCGAATCCGCTTTTATGACCCTGACTAAGGGAACCGGCGCGAAGATCTGACCTATCGGTCGCTTGCGTTGGTAAAGCATCATTCGCTTACGTCCAATCCTCTCAGCAAATAGCAATGAACGAACCAATCCGAGTCGGCATCGTCGGTTATGGCAATCTCGGTCGCGGCGTCGAACGAGCGCTGGCCGTCAATGCCGATATGAACCTGGTGGGCATCTTTTCGCGCCGCGCGGCCAGCCCCGAGACGACCTCCAGCGGCGGCGTGCCGGTGCGCGCCATGACCGAACTCGATGCAGGCGACCAAGAGATCGACCTGCTGTTTCTGTGCGGCGGTTCGCGCGACGACCTACCAAAACAGTCGCCGCACCTGGCGGCGAAGTACAACATCATCGACAGCTTCGACACCCACGCGAAGATTCCCGAGCACTACCAGGCGGTCGATCAAGCGGCCCGTGCCAGCGGCCATACCGCGCTGATCGCGGCCGGTTGGGATCCCGGTCTTTTCTCGCTGAATCGGCTGCTCGGTGAAGCACTGCTGCCGGTGGGCGATACCTATACGTTCTGGGGCCGCGGCCTCAGCCAAGGACATTCCGATGCGATTCGCCGCGTCGCTGGCGTGAAGGGGGGCGTGCAGTACACGATTCCCTCCGACGAGGCGATGGCCCGCGTGCGCAGCGGCGAGCGGCCGACGCTTTCGACGCGCGAAAAACACACACGTTCCTGCTTTGTCGTGCTGGAAGCAGGGGCCGACGCGGAGGCGGTGAAGCGTGAAATCCAAACGATGCCGCATTACTTCAACGAGTACGACACCACGGTGACCTTCATCAGCGAAGAGGAACTCCGCCGCGATCACGCGACGATGCCGCACGGCGGTTTCGTGATGCGGAGCGGTCAGACCGGCGAAAGCAGTCGCCAGTTGATCGAGTATCGGCTGGCGCTCGATAGTAATCCCGAGTTCACCGCCAGCGTCCTCGTCGCTTATGGCCGCGCCACCGTTCGGCTCAACCAGCGCGGCGACATCGGCGCGAAGACCATCTTCGACGTCCCGCCTGGGCTCCTCTCCCCGCGCTCGCCTGAGGAGTTGATGAAAGACTTGCTGTAACCGTTCGCAGTTTTATCGGGTGCCACGGCTGGCTCGTCCGGCAGTGGCGTATGAGGCGAACGCTGGCACAAACCTACTAAACCTCGAAGCTATCATCTACGATTTCGCTGCTTTCATCGGGGAAAAAATACACGTCGAACGAGCATTCCAGATTTAGTTCTGCCAGTCGTTTCATCTGTTCGGGCCACAGTGTAGGTCCACCATGTCCACAAGCTGACCACCAGATACAACAAACGAACATTTTGATTCCACGGCATTGCTGCAAGGCGCTGATGCGTTGCGAATCTAGCAGTTCCAGCAGCCAATCTAAATGATGCCTAATATCTTTCGAGAAAACTTGGGCTTCCGACGATAGCGACCACATCGTTGTCTTGGCGATGCGCGTTCCTCTGATGGTTGGAATCTCTTCTCCTAAATTCTGCGCAGTCGTTGGTGTTAGAGCGAGCATTGACGAAATCCGCTCGTAGCTTTCAACGATTGAATAAATCCTCAATTCAGCACACGCGCGCTCGCAACTGGGATAGGAGGAGTCGAGCGGCGTCCTACGTGAATCGGTCCTACTTCTCACGGCAAGTAATCCTCCTGGTTTCCCGGGATACTTCCAGCATCATCAAGATAGTTTCCCGCTGGGTGCCGTTCTCACTCCACGGCGATCACTGCCGGGCGATCAGGTAGGCGATAGACGGGCCAGAGGTTGATGGCGAATACCGCCAGCGAGGCGAAGGGCGCGACGTACCACAACGACGGCGTGATGTGGATCAAAAACGTCAGCACCCACAGATTCAGCAACGATCCGCCTGAGAGCATCACGACCATCACCACCAACGCTCCGGCGGGAATCGCCGCGCGAGGGGCTTTGCCTGCGTCTTGCGGCAGCGCCGGCAGCGGCAACAGCTCGAACTTCTTGGGAGCCGGCGGATGAGTGATCTTGGCGCTGTACCAGATGCGCGCGGCCTCTAAAAACTCGCGGGCGTGGATGCGGCCCTGGCGAATCGTCTTGCCGGAGCGGGCCGCGAAGTTAAACGTTTGCACACGCCGCGTGGGATCTTTCGGATCGACCCACTGCACATACAGCCGTAGCGGATACCACTTCTCGGCCGCACCAGGCCCCGCGCCAATTTTGGTGATCAAGTTTCGCGGCAGTGCAAAGCTGGTCTTGGTGCCGGCATAGACCAGGTGATCGCGAAAGAGGAGCAAATAGCCCGCGTCCCAGGTCATGGTCGTGTTGTCGTACTGTTGCGGACGGTCCGCAGGCGAGAGTCCGACGACCCAGTGTTCGATAGCTTCCGGATGAATCGACTGCGAGGCGAAGTGAGCCGCCAGCAGATCGGCCAGGTCGTCGTACCGCGCATAGACACGGTTGCCCACCAAGCGATACACCACAGCGCCAACGAATGTGGCCACCGCAAAGACCACCAGTGCCGCCAGCGCTCCGCGGAAAGGAAGTTGGCTGGCGATCGCCACCACGATCACCGGCGGTAAGATAAACGCCGCGAGCAGAATACCGGTATGCTCGTTATTGCGTTTGCGACAATAGTCGTCGTAGGCTAGTTCGCCCAGCACCTCGTCAAACGCAAACAGTGGGCCGGGCGATTCGTACGGATTCAATTCGTTCGGCGGAATCTGCATGCGTCACCTTTTGAAGGTCAGCCTGGCAAACTCTTCGACGCGGCCTTGAATAGCGGGTTCGACGGGCAGACGCTCCATGCTGCTGGCTCCATAGAAGCCGACAATGCCTGTGGTGTGATCAAGAATGTACTGCGCGTCGGCGGGCTCTGCGATTGGTCCGCCGTGGCAAAGGACCAGAATGTCGGGATTCACTCGCTTGGCGGCGTCGTGCATCGCCTGGATGCTGTGGACGCACTGCTCAAGCGTCAGCGCGGTGCTCGCTCCGATGGTGCCCTTGGTCGTCAGTCCCATGTGCGGAATGAGGATGTCCGCTCCCGCCTGGGCCATGGCGGTGGCTTCGTCGGGATTGAAGCAATACGGCGTGGTGAGCAGGCCGAGTTCGTGCGCGGTGCGAATCATATCGACTTCGAGGCCAAAGCTCATGCCAGTTTCTTCGAGGTTCTGGCGAAAGATGCCGTCGATTAATCCGACCGTGGGAAAGTTCTGCACGCCAGAGAAGCCCGCGGCGTCGATTTCTTTAAGGAACAGCTTCATGATGCGGAACGGATCGGTGCCGCAAACGCCTGCCAAAACCGGCGTATGGGCGACGACCGGAAGCACCTCGCGCGCCATCTCCATGACAATGGCATTGGCATCGCCATACGCCAAGAGACCGCTGAGCGAGCCGCGCCCCGCCATGCGAAAGCGACCGCTGTTGTAAATCACCAACAGGTCGATGCCGCCTGCTTCCGACATCTTCGCGCTAATGCCAGTCCCCGCGCCACCACCGAGAATCGGCCGCCCGGCGGCAACTTTGGCTTGAAGACGAGACAAGATCGATTCGCGGGAGTGGAGAGCCATGAGTTATTGATGGATTGTGAGGGAAGGGCAGGGGTTCACCACGGAGGCACGGAGAAGAGAGAAATTCAGACAGAAGGAAGCCGCGGATAACGCGGATAAACACAGATAAAAGCAATTCAATTGAATTCTTTGATCGATCCGCGCGCATCTGCGTTCATCGGCGGCTTTTTTCTTCCTTCCCTTTCTGCCTGTCCTCTCCGTGCCTCCGTGTCTCCGTG
>JAEZGD010000518.1 GCA_023417165.1 Planctomycetota bacterium | reverse complement strand
AGGCCGAGCGCGGGCTTGTAGCTTTCGAGCAGTTCATCACGCGCCTTGAATTCGGCGGCAAACTTCTGGGCGATCGCCTTGTCGCGCGCCAGTCTTTGCTTGAGCGTCGGAGGCAGGTCGGTGACGGCAATCGTGCCATCGAGAATCGCCTCGCGCAGTTTGCCTTCGGAATGGATACCGAGAATCTCGACTGCCGCCTCGCGAACGCGCGGACTCAGCGTACTCCAGCGAGCGAGAAGTTCGGTAGCTGGCGGCTGCGAAAAGCGAGTATGGACCTCGATGGTTTGCAGCGCGGCCAATTGCACTTCGACCGGAGTCGCCGGCTCCACCAATTCCAGCAACAGTTCGGCGGTGTCAGCACGCGGGAACCATTGCAACCAACGCACAGCTACGACGCGGTCGGCAATCGCTTTCTCTTCATTGCGGGCGTCGGCCATCGCCTGGGGCAGCACTTCTTCCATGAACTTCTTGATTGCCCCGCTCGACAAAAGCCCGATGCGATGCTGTTGGGCTAATTCGGAAGGCATGGTTTGCAGCAGACTGCGAGCCGCCATTGGATCGGAGTCGCACAGCTTCTCAATCACTTCCCTAACGGCCAACGATCCATCGCGACGCCGCGCCGCCTGTAGGAATAGATCGCGAATCACTGGCATCGCAGTAGGTTGCTTGCGGAACTCATCATCTTTGACAAGCGTCAGCATGATGCCATCCAACTCTGTGCGGGCAGTGACTTGCGCTGCAATCTGCAGCCAACGATTGTCGCCTTCCTTTTTGATCAAGCGCGTGACGATCGCCTCACGGGCTTTGTCGTCAAGGTTGGCCACCGCCAGCGCCAAGCGAAAGCGCACCCAGACGCTGTCGTCTTCAACGAGCGCTGACAATCGCTCGGCAATCGGCTTCGATTCACTGGCGAAGGGCGCGGCCAAGCCAATTGCGGCGGCGCGCACGCGCGGATCGGTATCTTGCAGCGTTTGCGCGGCGATCGTGCGGGTTAAACCTTGCAAACCAGCGAGCGCATGCAGCGCGTGCAAACGGCCCAGCGGCGACTTTGCCTGCAGCGCGAGCTTGTCGAGGGCCGGCACGGTCGCATGATCTTGTCGCTGGTACAACAGCCGCGCGGCGGTATCGCGATGCCAGCCGTTGTCGTGCTCGAGCAGCGCGACCAATTCGGCGGTTGCGGCTTTGCTGAGCTGCGGCCGCTTGGGTTGCTGAAAGCCGGCAGGCACGATGCGATAGATGCGACCACGATCGCGGCCGCTGGTTAGATCCAGATGCTTCTTGATGATCGGCGGCAAGCTGGCGGGATGCTCGATCGTTTCGCGATACATGTCGAGCACGTAGAGCGCGCCATCGGGAGCATTCAGAAACTGCACCGGGCGGAACCACGTATCGCGCGAAGCGATGAACTCGCGGTTTTCGTCGATGCGGCGCGCTTTCAACTCGACGCCATTGGGTTCCAGCCGCTTGCGATGAATGAGGTTGCCGCCGACGTCGCCCATAATCGCCAGGCCGCGATCTTGCTCTGGCCAGGCGTTGCCGCGATAGATCGTCACGCCCGTGGCACTGGTGAAGTAGCCGGCCGCGCGACCGCCTCCTTCAATGACGCCAGGCACAATGCCTTTGACGCGCAAGCGCGTCCGCACTTCGCGCCACGGTTCGATGGGGCTGATGCGAAAGACATCGGCTTGCGGGCCATCGACCGCGATACCGATACGCGGATTGGGAGCGACGAAGAACGGATTGCGCGACAGATCGGCATCTTCCAGCATGATGAGCTGAATGTGATCGCTGTTGCTGCACACAAACCGCCGTCCCCAATCGTCGAAGCTCATGCCATGCTGGCCGCCGCCGCTGGTCGCCACAAACTTGTCGGGGTCGCGCGGATCGAAAGCGAAGTCTCGCCCGCGCAGCGAAAGCGGTTCGCCCTGGGCCTTTCCTTGTTCATCGACTCGTTGCAAGTTCGCCCCCGCCGAACTGACCGCGACATGGATGCGATTATCGAGTCCCCAACAGAACGAGTTCAGTAAGCCTTGCACGTTGCCGCGGCCAAAGCCGGTGAACACGACGCGCCGCACGTCGGCGACGCCATCGCCATCGGTGTCCTTCAAGTAGAAGATATCAGGCGCCGCACCGACAAAGACGCCACCGTCGTAGCAGATGATCGCAGTGGGCCACGACAACTCCTGCGCGAAGATCTCGCTCTTGTCGAAACGCCCATCACCATCGGTATCGGTTAGCAAACGCACGCGCCCGAGCTTCTCTTTATCCTGTTCGCTGTAGTCGCGCATCTCGACGACATACAAGCGGCCATCTTCGTCGAACGACGCCGCGACCGGACTATTGAGCAGCGGCTCGGCCGCGACTTGCTCGATGCGATAGCCAGGCACAACCTCAAAGGTCTTCAGCGCATCGGCTGGCTCGGTGGGCGGAATGCGTTTTAGCTCTTCCGAGTAATCGCGATCGGCAGCATCCTGAGCACTGACCGAGAAACCAGCCAGCGAGATTACGCCGACGACCAAAACGTGGTAAATTCTGCAGGTATTCATGGTCCCCATTGTGGTCAACGCACCACTGCCGCGTCTACTGTCGCAAGTTAATCGCATGAAATTTGCCATCTGTAACGAGACGTTCGTCGACTGGCCCTTCGATCGCGCTTTTGCTTGCGCGCGCGAGTGCGGTTACACGGGCATTGAGATCGCCCCCTTCACGATGGCGAATAGCGCCTACGACATTTCTGCGGCGCAACGCGCGGAAGTGCGTCGCCAGGCGGAAGCGGCCGAGCTGGAAGTGATTGGCTTGCATTGGCTGCTGGCGAAGACGACCGGCTATTACCTCACGACGCCAGACGCCAGTGTGCGCAAGCAGACAGGCGACTACCTCGCAGAACTCGCGCGACTATGCCGCGACGTCGGTGGCAAGCTGATGGTGCTCGGCTCGCCAATGCAGCGCAATTTGCTGCCGGGCGTGACCCACGAACAAGCCATGGAC
>JAEZGD010000732.1 GCA_023417165.1 Planctomycetota bacterium | reverse complement strand
GGCTATATCCCCAACCTGGTTGAGCTAGAGGCCCTGCGCGACCTCAACGAGATGGGACGCAACGAGTACCGCGACGCCTGGGCGTGGGTGCATTTCTTATTGCATGGCGGCAAAGAATCGCAGGAAGTCCTGCGTAGCTATCTGCGCCAACTGGCGGCAGGGCAAGAGCCGGGTCCTCTGAGCGAGCATCTGAAGCGCAACATCGACGATCCCGATAACGCGTACGCCATGCACTATCGTCGCTGGCGCGACACCTCTTAACACGTCACACAGTAGATTGTTGCCACTAGGGCGCGAACCCAATGCGGGCTCCCGTCGTCCGCTTTTCGGGAGCTTTCCGCTAGCAGATCAGGGCATCTGCAATGGCGGATACATTTCCCTTAAGTTCCTTAATTACCAACTAAAGGATGCCGATACGTCTTTACGAGCAACCCTCGCATCGCGTATCGTTGGCTTCTGAGGCTCTGAGTAGCAATGACCGTCTGCGGCATAATTCGAACGCTCTTGATGGTCGCGGCCTGTAGTTCCGCGTTTGCATCGTTGCCCTTGGCAGCGCACACCACATGGAGTGCGCGCATTGCCATGGCGGCCGTGGTCCGCGATGTGGCGCTGCAATCGGACAACGTCCTGCAAGGCCATGTCGTCGACGAAGAGGGCATGCCGCAGGCCGATTACGAAGTCTGGATCGCGCCCGACAAAGGCCAGGCGATCAAGACCAAGACTGACGCCAGTGGTCGCTTCACGGTGCCGTCTTTGGCGCCGGGCCTGTACCGCATCGACACGCCGTGCGGCGGCGGGCAATATCGCGTTTGGGAAGCGAAGGCCGCTCCGAACACCGCTCCCGACCACGTGCTGTTGGTCGTCTGTGCGCGGCTGCGTGGCTAAGCACCGCGAGTGCTTAAAGCGACTTCGCCCAGAACTCTTGGACCGGCGTACCAGCAGCAAAGCCGCACGCAGCATAACAGCGCTGTGCTGCGACGTTGTCGGTGCGAACTTCCAGCGTCAGCTTGCAGCAACCAAGTTTGCGCGCTTCGGCTTCCGCGGCCGCCAGCAATTGCTTGCCGATGCCGCCGCCTCGATGTCCTGGCCGCACTGCGACGTCGTGCAAGTTCAGCAGCGGTCGTGCTTGAAAGGTAGAAAAACCCACGAACGCTATGCAGAGGCCGATCGGCAATTCGCCATCCCAGGCGAGCCATACGCGGCAATTCGGCAGCGCCGCCAAGCGCGCTGACAACGAGGCTTTGACCTCTGCGGACAGCGGCTGACCACCACCCATAGCATCGCGGGCGTACAGATCGAGCAGTTCGACAAGGGCCGCCTGCTCAACAGGATCGTGCAGATTCGCAGCCGAAACGTGCATGGCGAGGCTCACTCGGCTCCGGCAGCGGGAGAGTCGTACTCGGCTCCCTTCCACTTCATCGCCCGGCGGAAAGGTTCGATGCGCAGCACGACTTGGCCGTTCTGAAAGATTCGCACCGTGCCAGTCGATTCGCTGATGACGATCGCGATCGCCTTGGTGTTCTTGCTGATAGCGGCCGCCGCCCAATGGCGCGAGCCGAGTCCCTTGGAAAGGGTCAAACTCACAGGCGAAGTATCAATCAATTGTGCGGCGCGCTCGACGATGCCTTCGGCGTTGACGATGAACGCGCCATCCAGCTGCGCGACTTCTTTGAGCGATTCGCGGATGCGCGGATCGTGCAGGCTGCGTTGCTCGCGGCTATAGCCTTTGACCGGATCGAAGCCGGCTTCGTGGCATTGCGACAGCACTTTACGACTGTCACCCACGACAAACATGGTGCCGACCGGCTTGCCTTCGCGCCCTTCGCGGCCAATCTCGACGGCCAGGTCGACCACTTCACGCAGCGTTTCCAGCGGCACGCTCGTTTCGAGTTGCCGCAGATCGCGCGCGGTCAGTCGGCCCAGATTCTCGGCCAATTGCACCAGGCTCAGCGAGTCAATCTTTTCTTCATCAAAGCCGCTATACAGTGCGACGACGATGGCGCCTTGGGTAACGAAGTCTTCAGCCACGCATTCCAGCAGCGCTTGCGTCAGCTTTTCTGACACGGGCGCTTCGGGCATTTCGATGTGCACCGCCAGTAAGCCCGCGTCGACCGCCTGGGCGAGCAGTTCGGCCGTTTCAACCGACACGAGCGTTTTGACGGCGCCGGAGCGGGCCTTGATCTGGTCCCAATCGGCGGTCCCTTCCACGAGCACGAGCACCGCCTCGGCCTCTGTCGTGCCCGCCAGGCCGACCGCTAGGTCGAACATGGTGGCGAACTGTTTGCCGAGTTTGATGGCCTGCATGCGAACGGCTGCCCCGGGAAAAAGGCTCAGAACATAGTGAGCGTGACGCCGCCTGCTAGCGGCCGCTGCATCCTACGGATTTTGCCGAACTTCGGCAACCGCCACCCACGCTCTAACCCTCATCATCGGCTGACAAGTGCGACCGCGATCAAACAGGGATGCGCCATTTTGTCTGAAAGTCTCTCGACACTGCAGCGGCAGCGCCCTATCGCACCGGCTAAAACGAAAAAACTCTGCCGGTCGGTCGACCGGCAGAGCAGAGCAGGGTGTGCATTCGCGGGCGCGGTAGGATGCGCGGCTATTTTTCTGTTTTTCGTTGTTCTTTGGCCAATTTCAACGTGCGATGCCCCGGCGGCACCTGAAACATCCGCTCTTGGTACATCACCAGCGCGTGCAAGGCATGCCCGCGCGGCCCGATGCCGAGATCCGTGTTGCGATTTCGCCACATCAGGTTGTTCAAATAGTCCATCGTGCCGACCACGCGCGGATCGTCGAGTTGATCCTTCGGCAGAGCATAGACCATCCACTCGGCCATGTGGCCAGTGGTTTCGATCCGGCGTTTGTCATCGCCGTGCAGGCCTCGCCCGGCGAAATATTGCGTGCTGAAGCTACCGTCGGGGTTGCGCAGCTTCATCAGGTAATCGAGGTACGATTCTTCGAACGTTTTGGCACGCAGCCATTCGCCGGTGAATTCCTCGCCACGGGTGGTGCGCTTGTTAACCGCATAGCTAAAGCCGGTCAAACGGTGCGTACCGCCGCAAGCTGCGCCCACGATCGGCTGCGCCATTTCTTCTTGAATCAGGCGCTGAATGCTCCAGGTCTCGCCTCGATCGTTCTTCCACGTCTCGTCCGATGGCAAGTAGTGAGCTAGCGCGATCAGCTTAAAAGTCAGCTCGGTCTTGGCATAGCAGGTGCGCTTCTCGTACTCAATCAGATCGGCGACGGTAAAGTCTTTCCCTTCGACGCGAATGGGGAAGTCCTTCTTCACGCGCGATTGAGCCAGCATCGCCAGGAACTGGCCGTGATGCCCTTGCACACCGGGACCTTGCCGCGGCGTGAGTTCCCCGCGGTCGAGATAAAACAGCCGCTGACCGTTGCAGGGACCGTTGTAGCAAACCCAACCGATGGCATTCGCCTTGCGATCGCCGACCAGCACTTCGGTGTCAACGCCATAGGCGATTAGCGCATGCATCACGCCCCACACGCTGCGTTGGGCCACATTCTCGGGGCGCTCGTAGTAAAACTGCAGCGTGCGGTCGATTTGATCGCGGAGCGCCATCATCTCGGGCGAGAGCTTGACGGTCGCTTCGATTTTGACGTGTTCCTCGCCTTCCTCGCGGGGGGCGATCGCGTCGTCCTCAGCGGGAGCTGTAAACACATACGACGAAAAACCGGGGCGGCGCGGCGCTGCATCTTCGTCGAAAGCCAAATCGTGCGCCGACGAGATCTGCGAGCAAGCCAGCGTACCCAGCACAGCGCAAAACGAAAGCGACTTACGAAACATCGCTAATCCATTCCTTGTACGTCTTGTGGCACCCACGGAAGAGGGACGCAGGCGCAAAGACGAAAGCGAGCGAGTCTTGATCGTTACGTAGCATGGGGGGCGAAGCCGCGCTGCGAGCCAACCGGAACAAGCC
>JAEZGD010000424.1 GCA_023417165.1 Planctomycetota bacterium | reverse complement strand
GGTTTGTATGGTCGTCTGTGTGATTTTGTTTGGGCATCGGCTGCCAACCGTGATGCGCTCGCTGGGCCAATCGGCCAAGGCATTCCGCTCAGGTATGGACGAATCGGAAGCCACCTAACTGACCAATCCGATTTGTTGGACCAGTAAATTCAAAGCGCAAGTGGCTGCGAGTTTGCCAGCTAAGCGGAATAGCCCGACCGTAAACGGCACTTTCTGGCTGCGAAAGCCGCGAGTATCAGGCGGCTTCGTTTGACAAAAACCCTTGCCTTGGTAGGATATACGTACAGAGTTCTAACGGCGTCATCCCCTGACGTCATGAGCCGCACAGGTTGGTTCTGGTGTCGCCCGATTGGGCCAGCGCCCGCTTTCGCCGCCTCGGTTGCGTGCTGGAAAACCCCTTTTATTTTCTAGCTTGAGAGCGCGTTATGTCTCCGTTGCTGGCAGTGTTTGGTATCGGCACGACCGAAATGATCGTGGTGATGGTGGTGATCTTGGTGCTGTTTGGGCATCGCTTGCCCAGCGTCATGCGCAGCATGGGCCGCGGCATCAAGGAATTTAAAGAGGGGATCAACGACCCCACCGCCGAGGACGACGATCACCTGGAAGACGTCAAGCCGAAGAAGTCGCCTGAAGACGCGGTTAACTAACGTTACCGAGCGTTTTAGGCACACGTCTGACTTCCGAGAGACTCACGTTTTCCAGAGGTTTAGCCTATGTTTGGCTTGAGCTTTCCCGAACTCGCCATTGTCGCGGTCGTGGGTGTCTTGTTGTTTGGCCGGAACTTGCCCAGCGTGGCCAAGTCGTTCGGCAAACAGTACAAGCAGTTCCGCCAAGGCATGTCCGATCTGCAATCGCAAATGAACTTCACGTCGGAGTTTTACGACACGACGCCGTCCAAGCCGCGCGCCTCGGCGAAGCGGACTTATGACGATTACGACGACCGGGACGAGATCTCGGCACCGAAGTTCGAACCACCTCCGGCCGAGCCGCAGGTCGACCGCAACACCGAAGCGGCCTAACGCCACAGGCTTCGCGTTACCGTCCCACAACAACTTTTAGCGCGTCGCAGCCAGCGAACCGCGCTCGCGGGCGCGCTGTCTGTTCGGACAGTTCGTCTGTGGGGGCCGACTTTTGCTGCCAGGTCGGCTTCAGACCTTTGCAAGGTTAGGCCGATAGGCTACATTACTCACATCGTTGAGGGCGTTTAGCTCAGTTGGTTAGAGCGCCATGCTCACACCGTGGAGGTCACTGGTTCGAGTCCAGTAACGCCCACTCCCTCAACGTTGACGCCCCGTCGTCAACCGTGCAGCAAAGCTGAACAGTTACGCAAGTGCTGTTCAGCTTTTTTCGTGCGCGCATGGCGGAAAAGCGGCGGGTATCACGACGGTTCCGGCATTCTCGCCCTTGGTCTCGGTCGCTAGAATCGGCCCTTCCGCCGACCCCGGTGGAAGCGCTCGGCTCCACCATTACGAATTGACCGCAATGGCCAAGAAACGCCACAGAGATACCCAAACCGTGAACGCCCCGGAACCCACGCCCATCGCCAGCGAAGCGGCCACCGCACCGCCGCCGCCAGAATCTGAGTCTCCGACCGCCGCACCAGCAGCACCTTCCTTGCTCGACGAGGTGCAATCGTTCCTGGCGCAGCGCGAAGAACTCGCCAAGAAACTGGCCGAGGAAATCGCCGCCACTGAGCAGAAGTTGGTCGAGCTCAAGAAGACCGCCGCACAACTCTTCCCTGAGACTGCCGCCGCCGCTGCTCCTAAGGACAAGAAAGCCAAGAAGGTCAGCAAGCCCAAGCCTGCCCCGCGCGAGCCCGAACCGACCGTCACTGTCGAACTCCCCAGCGACGCGGCATCCTAGGTTTCTCGCCGCTCGCGCCTTCCAGCGTGGAACGAAGGAGCCCATTCCGTTCGCCGCGCCGCTGCGAGCGCCGATCAACAGCTCGTGAAACAGCGGCGCCTTGCAGCGATCGCCCATCTTGGTCGTCATCATTCTGACCCGGCGGGCAAACCTCTTCATACCGCTCTGCCGCTGACTGCGTTGTTTCTCGCATGCATCATCCATCAAGTGTCCAGCCTCTCTGGTTGGCCATACTTGTATTCGCTGTCGGCCCGGGCTAAAAGTCAACAGGTTTCGGCATTCGTAATGCCTGCGCAGGAGGCGCATGCTTGATTCTGTTTCCTTTCTCAGGAAGGCAATCGCCATGGCTACGAACTTCAAATACCGTCGGCTCGATAAGAACGATGTGGCAGTGCTGCTGGTCGACCATCAATCGGGGCTGTGCAACATCGTCGGCGACTTCTCGCCCGATGAATTCAAGAACAACGTGCTGGCGCTGGCCGATGCAGCGAAGTATTTCAAGTTGCCGACGATTCTGACCACCAGCTTTGAAAACGGTCCCAACGGCCCGCTAGTGCCGGAGTTGAAAGCGTTGTTTCCCGATGCTCCGTACATCGCTCGGCCAGGCCAGATCAACGCCTGGGATAACGAAGACTTCGTCAAAGCCGTCAAAGCGACCGGCAAGAAGCAACTCCTGATCGCCGGCGTGGTGACCGAGGTCTGCGTCGCATTTCCCGCGCTCTCGGCCATTGAAGAGGGCTATGAAGTCTTTGTTGTCACTGACGCCTCAGGAACGTTCAACAAGACCACGCGAGAATCTGCGTGGTCGCGGATGGAACAGGCCGGCGCGCAACTGATGACGTGGTGCGGCGTCGCCTGCGAACTGCATCGCGACTGGCGCAACGACGTC
>JAEZGD010000404.1 GCA_023417165.1 Planctomycetota bacterium | reverse complement strand
TGGGCACCGTCGTCGTTAGATTGTCGAAAGAAGTCGCCCTGAAAGCGACGTCGGCGATGCTGATGACCGAAACCACCGAAATCGACGGCGACGTCATTGATGCCGTCGGCGAAATCACCAACATGGTCGCCGGCGCTGCCAAAGCGGAACTGAGCGAATACGAGCTCTCGATCAGCTTGCCCAGCGTGATTACCGGTCGCGGCCACGAAGTCCGCTTCCCCTCGAATGTGACGCCGATTTGTGTCCCCTTCGATACCCAGTGGGGCAAGCTGAACCTGGAAGTGGGGCTGGAAGAGGTGGCGGTGCCTGCCTGCGTCTAAAACCGCACTGGCCGGCATATTCGCCTTAACTTTCCTGTCCCGCGCAACCGATACCTTTCCGATGACGCTTTCTCGTCGAGGGATCGGCCGTGTCAAATAATGTCCGAAAAGCCGCCGTGCTGGTAATGAGTCTGCCTGAAGAGCAGGCGGGCCAGCTTCTCAGCAAGCTCACGCCGAAGCAGGTCGAGGCGGTTTCGATTGAAATCGCCAAGCTGGGCCGCGTTCCGGTCGAGGAACAAGAGGCGGTCATCAACGACTTCGCCGATTCCAATCCCGCCGCGCTCGGCAGCAACGTCGGTGGCCTGGAACTCGCCCGCTCGCTGGTCGAAAAAGCGCTCGGCAAGAATGCGAGCGACACGCTCGATAACGTGCGTCAGTCGATCGAAGCGCTGCCGTTTGGCTTCTTGAAGAAGGTTGATCCGCAGAACCTGCTGACCTTCATCATCGACGAGCACCCGCAGACCATCGCGCTGATTCTGTCCCACCTGAATCCGAACTATGGCGCGCAGATTGTGTCCGGCCTGCCGACCGAGCGGCAATTGGCGGTCATTCGCCGCATTGCCAACATGGGGCAAACGAATCCCGAAGTGATTCGCGAAGTCGAGCTCGGCCTGGAAAGCCGCATGTCGAGCGTGATGAGCCAGTCGTTTGAGAACGCTGGCGGCGTGTCGAGCGTGGCCGAAATTCTTAACGTTACCGATCGCGCGACCGAGCGTTCGCTGCTCGAAAACCTCGCGCAGGAAGATCCCGATCTGGTCGAGGAAATTCGCCGCCTGATGTTCGTCTTCGACGACATCAACAAGCTCTCCGACAAGGACGTGCAGACGGTCCTCAAGAACGTCGAAGCCGCGCAGTGGGCGATGGCGCTCAAGGGAGCGAGCGAGGAACTGAAAAGCAAGATTCTCGGCAATATGTCGCAGCGCGCCAGCCAGATGCTGCGCGAAGAAATGGAGTTTTTGGGCGCGGTGCGCCTCTCCGAAGTCGAAGCCGTGCAGCAGCAGATTGTCGACATCGTCCGCCGCTTGGAAGACTCCGGCGAACTGACCGTCAACACCGGCTCGGAAGAAGAATCGTTCATTCAGTAGTGTGCAACGTGCCGAGCAGGGGACATGCGTCCCCTGCATCATCTCCGCCGACTCACCGCGCGCGGCCCTCCGCCCTGCCCCGCGCGCGTACTCCCTTGCCACTGGTTGCGGGTCGCTGGTAAGTTGTCGCTTCCTTTCCGACCACCGCCCACTGACCACTGCGACTGCGATGGCTGTCACCCCCATGATGCAGCAATACCTCGACGCCAAGGAGGCGTGCGGGGATGCGTTGCTACTTTTTCGGATGGGGGACTTTTACGAGTTATTCCACGAAGACGCCCGCACCGCCGCGCGCGTGTTGGGACTGACGCTGACCGCGCGCGATAAGGGCGAAAATCCGATTCCGATGGCGGGGTTCCCCTACCATCAGCTCGAAAGCTACCTCGGCAAGCTGATCGGCGCGGGGCATCGCGCAGCAGTCTGCGAGCAAGTCGAAGATCCCAAGCAGGCGAAAGGCCTGGTCAAGCGCGAGATCACGCGCGTCGTTACGCCCGGCACGCTGACCGACGATTCGCTGCTCGATCCGCGCGAACACAACTTCCTGTGCGCCGTCGCCAGGACGAACGCCAAAGACAGCGCCGCCGCCGCCGAGCGCGTCGGCCTCGCCTGGGCGGAACTTTCGACGGGACGTTTCTTTGCCGCGACGATTCCCACTAAACAGTTGGAAGATCAGCTCGCGCGGATCAGCCCCAAAGAATGCCTGCTGGCCGATGCCGACGAGCAAACGCCCTTACATGGCCGCGATGGCATGCTGATGACGCGCCGCCCCGCCTGGGCGTTTGGCGCGGATGCCGCGCAGGCGACGCTGGCCAAGCATTTTGGCACGCAAACGCTCGAGGGTTTCGGCTTTGAAGATGGCGACGTCCACGCGGTGCGTGCGGCAGGCGCGATTCTCGACTATCTCAGCGAAACGCAGCGTGCCTCGCTCGATCACATTGCGCAGTTGGTTCCCTATCGCGCCGGCGACACGCTCGAAATCGATGAAGCCACGCGCCGCAGCCTGGAACTGACGCGCAAGATTCGCGATGGTCGTCGCGACGGCTCGCTGTTGGCCGCCATTGATCGCACCGTCACGCCGATGGGCTCGCGTCTGCTGGCCGACTGGCTCGCTAATCCGCTCACGAACCTGGCCGCCATCAACGCCCGCTTAGACGCCGTGGCGGAACTGGCCTCCGGCGAATCGCTCCGCAAAGAAGTGCGCGAACATCTGCGCAGCGTGTACGACATTGAGCGTTTGCTCGCGCGTGTCACCACCGGCCGCGCCAGTCCGCGCGACTTGTGCTTTATCGGCCGCACGCTGGCCAATCTGCCGAAGCTCAAAGCCAAACTGACCGCGCGGCAAAGCGCGCTGCTGACGCATCTGGAAACCGAACTCGACCTGTGTCCCGACATTCGCGCAAAACTGGAAGCGGCGCTCGTCGACGATTGCCCGCTCGTGGCGCGCGATGGCGGGTTCATTCGCCCCGAGTTTCACAAACCGCTCGATGAATTACGCGATCTGGCCGCCGGCGGCAAGCAGTGGATCGCCCGCTATCAGGCAGAAGAGATCGAGCGGACTGGCATTCAGAATCTGAAGGTCGGCTACAACAAGGTCTTTGGCTACTACATCGAGTTGACCAACAGCCAGCGCGAAAAGACGCCTGACAACTACATTCGCAAGCAGACGGTCAAGAACGCCGAACGCTATATTACGCCCGAGCTGAAGCAGTACGAAGAGCAGGTCCTGTCGGCCGACGAGAAGGCGAAGGGGCTGGAATACGAGCTGTTTTTGGAGCTGCGCGACGCGGTGCATGCGTGCTCACGGCGGCTGCAAGGAACGGCGTTGGCGCTCGCGCAGCTCGATGTGTTGATCTCGCTGGCGGAACTGGCGCGCGAGCGTGGTTACTGCCGACCGCAAGTGGTCGACGCACCGGTGCTGTCGATCTTGGAAGGGCGTCATCCGGTGCTCGACATCGTCGAGCCGCAGGGAACGTTCGTGCCCAACGACACGCTGTGCGGCGGCGACGAAGGGCTGATCATGCTGATCACTGGCCCGAACATGGCCGGTAAGAGCACGTACATCCGGCAGATCGCGCTCATCACCTTGATGGCGCAGATGGGCAGCTTTGTGCCCGCGAAAGCGGCCACGGTGGGCATCGCCGATCGCATCTTCGCCCGCGTTGGCGCCAGCGACGAGCTCTCGCGCGGGCAAAGCACGTTTATGGTCGAAATGACCGAGACCGCGCGGATCTTGAACACCGCCACGCCGCGCAGCCTGGTGATTCTCGACGAGATCGGCCGCGGTACCAGCACGTACGACGGCATTTCGCTCGCCTGGGCGATTGTTGAGCATCTGCACGATCGCGTCGGTTGTCGCACGTTCTTCGCTACGCACTATCACGAACTGACCGACCTGCAAAGTACGCTCGACCACGTTCGCAATCTGAACGTCGCGGTCCGCGAGTGGGAAGATCAGGTCGTGTTCCTGCACAAAATCATTCCCGGCGCGGCCGACAAGAGCTATGGCATTCACGTCGCGCGGCTCGCCGGCGTGCCGAAGGAAGTCAACGAACGCGCCAAGCAAGTCCTCGCGCATCTGGAGCAAGATCATCTCGACCAATCCGGCAAACCGAAGGCCGCCGCGGTCAGCAAAAAACGTGGCGGTGACATTCAACTAACGCTGTTCGCGCCGTACGAACATCCCGTCGTCGAAAAGCTGCGCGAGGTGGATGTCAATCAGCTCACGCCGATGGCCGCGCTGCAACTGCTGATGGAATTGCAGTCGGAAGCCAAGAAATAGCGTTTTTGCGAGCCAAGCGGCCAGATTTTCTAGCTTGCGCAAGTCGCGTCGGCTAAGCTGCGCGTACCGCTTTTTCTCTCGCACGCCTCTCGGGCAACGATCATGAAACGCACTGGCCTTTGGACAGCGCTGGTTTGGTGTTGGTGTTCTGCACTGCTGCATGCCGGTGTGGGCGATCCGCAAGTGGGAACGCAGCATCCGTATTATCCGGGCGAGTGGCATGCCTCCTCGTTCGAGCGTTTGTTCGCCGCCCAGGCGAAGCTCTACAAGCACGTCACACAGCGGCCTGTCGCGTCGGAACAAGACAAGGTGCTGGCCGCGTGGCTGTGGCGCAACACGCACTATTGGCATGGCGAGCCGGGAGCCGAGGACTTGTGGGGCGAAGGCTTCACCAGCGGCCCCGATCGTACCTCGCGCGAGTACTGGGGCGGCCTGTACGGACACGGCTTTGCGTTGTGCGGCACCACGCATGCCCAATGGACCGCCGAGATGCAAGCGCTGCTGGGCCACAATCGGGCGCGCACCGTTGGCACGCGCGGGCACAATTCGTTCGAAGTCTTTCTGCAAGACGCCGCTTATGGCCCGGGCAAATGGGTGCTGCTCGATCACGACCTATCGACGGTCGTCTTCGATCCGCCTGGCGAACGCTTGCTATCGATTCGCGAAGTGGCTGCCGATTGGAAGAAGCTGACAGCGCGTACCAATCCCGGCAATCGCATCGCCGGTTGGCTGCCGAGTGGCTTGCATGCCGATGACGGCGCGGCGCTCAGCGACTTTAAAGTGGCCGAGTATTTCTCTGGCTATGCGGGCGCGCCGCCGATGGTTCATCTGCGGCGAGGCGAACGTTTGCGACGATACGCGCAGCCAGGACTCGACGATGGCCGCACGTTTGCCTACTGGGGCCGCAACTACAACACCGCAGGCATTCCCGGGCCAGAGCGTTCGCACACGTGGGTCAATCAGCCCGACAAGATGTTTCGCTCGACGACCGGCGCAGGCTATCGCCCTGGCCAGGCGCGCTACGCGAATGCCGTTTACACCTATGAACCCGATTTCGCCAGCGGCGATTATCGCGAAGGCGTAGTGGCCGAGTCCGACACCAGCGTGACCTTTGAATTTCTCACGCCGTATATCATCGCCGCCACGCCGGCGGGTGATGGTGCTTGGGACATCTATCAATCTGGCTGCAAAAATGGCCTGGTGATTCGCGGCCAAGGAGGAGCGCAGGTCGATGTCTCGGTCGATCGCGGGCGAACCTGGCATGCGGTCGGCCAACTGGCAAACACGCTCGACGCGACCGATCACGTGAAGGGCTTTCGTCAGTACTGGCTACGGATCGGCGCGCCGGCGAAGGAGCTCGCCGAAAGTAAATTGAGCATTCGCACCGTTTGTCAGATGAATGCGATGCTGATTCCGCGGCTTGTGCCGGGCGAGAACGTCATTACGTTTGGCACCGCGCGGCGCGCGATTGTCTCGGCAGGACCGACGATCCAGCAAGCCCGCGCGCATCTGGTGGCAGGCGATTTCAACACGCCGCAGGTGACGCTGGCGCTCGCCGCACCGCGCGACGCCCAGGCGATTGCCATTCACGCGGCCGCGCATCTGCGCTCAGGCAATCCGCCCGATCCCAAGGTGAACTACCAGATCGACTACTCCATCGATCAAGGCAAGACGTGGCTGCCGCTGGTCGCCGATTGGAAGATCACGCGCCGTGGCGACGAGCCGGCCGACTTCTGGTCGCAAAGCTTCGTCTATGGAAGCGCGCCGCTGACTCGTCCTACGAGCGGCCCGATTCAGGTGCGCTTTCGCAATTCAGGCGGCAAAGCCATCGCCAGGGCGGAAATGCATTTGGAATATGCGACACCGGAGGACTCCGCCGACGCCTGCGCGGTAACATTTGCGGTCGGCGACGAGCGCGATCCCAAGTCCGCCCTGCGCGAGCTGCGCGCCGTCGCTCCCGCTCAAGGCGGCACGCTCACCATCGACGCGGGCACTGCACCCGTAGTGCGCTGGGT
>JAEZGD010000380.1 GCA_023417165.1 Planctomycetota bacterium | reverse complement strand
ACCGTTGAGCGCGACCACGCCAGCGACCAGCTCGGGATGCAATGCGGCAAAGATGAGCGCCGAAGTGCCGCCCATCGAACCGCCGCTGACGATGACGTGCCGCACGCGGTATTTCGCCTTGAGCTCCGCCACGATTTGCACCAGGTCAGCTTCGGCTTGCGGACCCATCCACGACGTCTTCGCGCGATAGTCTGGCGAGACGTAGATCAACTTGTGCCTGGCAGCCGCCTCGCGCGCCGCCCGGCATTCGTCGCGCTCGTCCTTGATGAATTGCCAGCGATCTGAACCATGCCCATGCAAGGCGATTAGTACCGAATGGGTTTGCGCGGGATCGAAGTCGTCGGGCAGCAGCAGTACATAGCGCTCTTCGCTGCCATCGATCTTGGCCTGGAAAGCGACATCGAGCGGCTCAGCGGCCCGGACGAATGCATTCGAAAGTACCACCAGCGCCGCAATATAGAGTCCGATGATGGAGCAGAGAGACCTTACACGCATGACCGACCTGGAAAAAGACAAGGAATGGCGAGTTCGTTCGAAAGCCGTGCCGCTCATTGTAACAACGCGGCAACGTTTGCTGGCAATGCACCAAGGCGAACGCTACGATAAGCGCATCTGCGTTACCTTTGCTTTTCGAGGAGCCGGCCCGTGCACTTTCCCTGCAAATCGTGGATATCTGGCGGTATCTCTGGCCTCCTCGCTGTCATGCTACTTTCGCTGACGCTGGTCGCGCAGGAAGCGCCCACCGGGGAAAGCGCTTCGCCTGAAAACCAGTATCGCGAGCAGCTTCGCGAACTGGGTCGATTGCGCGAGCAAATCGAACGGCTCTTGCAGGAGGCCGACCGCGCTGCAAAGCCAGCGCCTGCAGCGAAGCCATCACCAGCGGTGCCCCCTGCGCCGGTTGTCCAGCCAGCGCCGGCCGCCAGCGAGGACGTGCCGGCGATCACGCTCGAGCGCGTCGGCGTGTATGGCGGCGGCTTTGCCTTCAACCTGACGATCGGTTGGGAGTTCCAGCCCACCGCCAGGATTGAAGTCACCGAGCTTGGCATTTGGGACACCGATGGGAATGGGCTGGATGTCGAAACGCCGATCGCCATCTGGGACGCCGCCGGCAAGGTCGTGATCTCGGCCCAGCTTCCCGCCGGGACCGAGGCGCGGCTGGTCGATCGGTTTCGCTATGTGAAGATCAAGCCGATTGCGTTGGAACCGGGACAGCGCTATGTCATTGCCGCGCTGTACACGCCGCAGACCAAGGATCAAGTGATTCATAACGGCGGCGCGAAGCTTTCGATCGCCGCGCCGATTCAATGGGTGAGCACACGACGCGGCAAGACCGAGGAACTCGCACTGCCCGAGAAGTCGCCTGCGAAAACGCCGGAGGACGAGCGTCCTGGCGGATTTGGACCGAACTTCCTGATGGCGAAGTCGGCTGCCACCAGCGCCGCACGCCATGCCACCGGCGTACCTGGTTCCGAGAGGGTTCCCACGATTCATTTGTACGCGCTGCCGCAAGGCGAGCTCACGCAAATCATGCTTAATGATACGCCGCTGGGCAGCGGTAGCGACGCCTTTGCCAGTCTGGCGAACGAGTTGCACCGCTTCAAACTCGTCGCCAGGCCGGATCAGTCGCGCGTCCGCGTCGCCGCAATGCCGGGCGTGAAGGCCAGGGACTTGCAGACGGTCTTTGGCATTACAGAAACAGGGCGTTACAACCCACGCGATACGCGGCGCATCGTGCGCGGCGGCGCTTTCGGTTCGCTGGCCGCCGCCAGGTTGCATCAACCGCAGCGCGATGGCGAGTTCGTCGAGGCCAACCGCTTTCGCGACGCTGGCGACTACATCGAAGATCGCTGGACGGGCCTGTTATGGCAGAAGGACGGCGCTGTCTCTGGCAAAAAGAATTACTACGAAGCGCGCGACTATGCAGCGCAACTCAAGCTTGACGGCCTAGGCGGTTGGCGCGTGCCCAGCGTTGAAGAGTTGGCGACGATCTTTCCCGCGACGTACACGCCGTTTACGCATACGCAGTACAACGCCAATCAATGTTGCGAAGGGCCGGCCGAGTATCCGTCGTATTGGACGTCGGAACTCGATCATTCGCAGCCCGATTATGCCTATGTCTTTCAATGGTATGCCGACGGCGGCGCGAACAACTGTTATGCCAGCCGCAACCGGGCGTACGTGCGCTGCGTCCGCGATCGGCGCGAAAGCAGCTCTCAAGACTAAGCCGCAAATTACTTCACTTCCAGCACCACCACCGCGTCCAGAATGGCGGCGTCAGCGCCGGCCTTTAGCTTCATTTCGTCCTTCATCTCCCAAAAGCCTTTCGCCGGGCGACGGCGATCTTCCGTGGGCGAAATTGGACGCTGCAAATTGCCGGTGGTCAATTCGCTCAGCCGCACGCGTTGCGTGACCGGCGTTTTGCCAGTGCGCGGCGCGGGATCGTGAATGAGCACGGTCAGCGGATCTTCGTTGCCAGCGGCATCTTTGCCATAGCCGACCAGCGTCACCCAGTGGCCGCCAAAACGCACGTAATCGTTGGTGGCGGCATCGACCTTGTACCAACCGACGTTCAGCCACACCGAACCGCCGGGCGCGGCGAGCCCTTCCTTCATCCACGTCAGCGACGGAACTTCCGCCTGGCGAGGATACTGTTTGGTCGCTTCTTTCCAGCCTTGCTGCTCCAGCCGCACGATCTTGTAACCGGCTTCCTCAACCAGCTTTTGCACGCCAGCCATCAGCCGCGGCGGGCTGGTCCCCTTGCGGTCGAAGGTATCCATGAACTCGGGCGCGGCCAGACGATGAATCAGCGCGATCTGAGCTTCATGGCCGCTGGCGGCCTGCGGCTGTAACTTCGGAAAGCCGTGCTTGGAGAGATAGACAAACGAGTTCGACACCGACACCGGTCCGCAGAAGTCGGCGCCGTTGCCTGCGAACTTGCCAGAGGGATCGGTCTGGCAAAAGTCGGGCGTTTCCGCCGAGACATCGAGCACCAGTGGCATCTCGGACAGTGCCAGGTTCGCCCACAGGCCACTCACCAGCACGGCCATTGTCAAGGGTTTGGTCACTCGCAGATTCCTTCACTAGCGGGCGTGTCCCGCGCGGCTTTGGTCCTGGTGGCGCGCGGAATTATTGGAGGTTCCCTGCCAGGATATTCGGTCAACGCCGCGGAGTCGCCTGGAGTACCACCAACAGCGAGTCCCGCCCAGCGGTGCGCTTTAATCTTGTTTTTGGCTGGCTTCCGCAGGCGTCATCTCGGCGAGCAACGCATCGACGACCTCGTCCAACGCATTGTCTCGGACATCGATGGCGCGAATGACTCCGCTCGCATCAATGACAAACACGGTCGGCCATTTCTCGATGTTGTAATCGGTTTGGATCGGCCCGCGATTTTCGCCGCTATCCCACCACGAGGGCCACTTCATTTCGTGTTGTGTGGCGGTTTCTTTCGCCAGGTCGCGCGTATCGCCACAGTTGATCCCCAGCAGGGCGAACGGCCGATCCTTGTGACGAAGATGCAGTTCTCGCTCGTGGGGCACCATCTTCATGCATGGCCCGCACCACGAGCCCCAGAACACCACCACCACGACTTTGCCGCGGTAATCTTCCAGGCGCAGCGGCTGCCCTTGCAGATCCTCGCCGACAATCGCCGGGGCAGGGCGGCCCACTTTCAGATTCGGCAAGTTCTTGATGCGCGTCAGTTCGTGGCCGGCCTTTTTGCCCAACGAAGTCACTCCAAACGGCACCGGCGTTTCCGCATGTTCGTCGAGCACTTGTTGATCTGCCTCTTATACAAATCTCCGAGCCCACGAGACTAAGGCGAATGTGGTTTT
>JAEZGD010000345.1 GCA_023417165.1 Planctomycetota bacterium | reverse complement strand
ATGTTACACCGGCCGCTCGCCAGGCGAGTTCAAATTCGGCGCGCTCTTCGGCACTTACGACGCAGCGCGTCATGCTCATATCTTCGCGCAGGTCTTGCTGTTCTTCGTGCGAGGCTCCGGCGGTTATCGCCTTGGCAATGGCATCGCCATCGACCGCGCAGCGAGGCGCGAAGCCATAGCAATCAAAGACTAGCGACTCGGCATGCAACGCCAGACCGCGTTCTAGTTCTTTCTCGCTTGGCTTCAGCACCTCAAGGCCGGCTTGCCAGGCGGTATCGATGGCCTCGTTGAATGAAGGGCGATGCGTGGCCCGCGCGCTGCGCAGGGGCAGAGCCAGACTGGCCGCCAGTGCAGCTGATTGCAGCAGTCCACGACGCGATAATTTTCCAAGCATGATGAGATACGAAGGAGGGATTCGAGGTGGGCAACAGACGTGATCGAAGGACTTCTATCATAGTCGTTAGACTCGCCACCCGTTCAACCCTCGCCATCTGCATAGCCTCTCATGGAGACTCTGCAGATGACTGCACGATGAGAGGCGGTAATGATTACCAAATCTTAAGCTTTGTCCCACTTATGCCTGGTCGCAAAAGTGCATGCACTTTGGAGTTGGCGCTGTTGTTACCGTACTTTGGCTCGCATGATTTGCTATTTCAAAGGTGGTATATAGATAAAATAAAATAATAATTGACTGTGCCGGCAGACGAAGTTATCGTAGCGGGCGCATCTAAGTGCCTTTCTATTCTGAACGGCATTTTTTGCACTCCTTTCATCCCTTATTACTTCTTATCTGAGGGGATCGTCATGGCTCTTAGTCGGCTCAGTCGACGTGCGTTTACGCTCGTCGAGTTACTGGTAGTGATTGCTATTATTGGGGTGCTTGTCGCCCTGCTTCTGCCGGCGGTGCAAGCCGCGCGCGAAGCCGCCCGTCGAATGCAATGTTCCAACAACCTGAAGCAAATTGGCTTGGCTTGTCACAATTTTCACGATGTGAATAACAAGCTGCCCGAAGGCGTTCAGTATCCTGACAACGTCAGCGCGGATATTGCGGATGCGGGGACTGTCTGCGGTCCTAACTGGGCCATTCTCATTCTGCCCTTCATGGAGCAGAACAACGTCTACAACATGACTGGCGTCGATGTCGGGGCGTATCGCAAGACGAATGGCACCGACAGCACCTGGGTGAATCTGCGGTCGGTGTCCATCAAGGGGTACATCTGTCCTTCCGACTTGGGAACTGCTGCCATGCCATATAACGGCAATGCCAACGGTTCACCACTGAACGTCGGCAGTTGGGCACGCGGCAACTACGCCGCCAACGCGGGACCGAACTCGTACGGCAACCACATCATCAACGACAACGGCGGAAACGGCGATCCAGGCGGCGGATCCTTGCCGGCCGGTCCGGTCATGGGGCCGAACTATGGTTGCCGCGTCGGTGGCGCCGACGGCGCGACCTCCAACGTCATCATGGTGGCCGAATTGCGCATCGGCACTTCGGCTGGCGATCGTCGCGGCAGCTGGGCACTTGGCCATCCGGGTTCCAGTTTGCTGTCGGGTGGTGGCGTGGGCGATTGCAGCGGGCCCAACGATGGCACTGCCGCGAGATTCGAAAACTGCGATGACATCCATGGTGGCACGAGTGCACCAGCACAAGGCATGGGCGCGTGGGCGAGCTGCCTGAACTGGCAAGCGCAAGCGCGTAGCCGTCATCCTGGCGGCATCAACGCGTGCTTCGGCGATGGCAGTGTGCGCATGATCAACGACAACATCACCAAGCGCAACTGGTTTATCCTTCTGAGCCGTAACTCGGGGCAAACAGCTCCGGCTGGCTCTTGATTCGTCACCGGTTCATTCATACTTCGCTTGCATACTATGGGCGACCGGACACGCGGTCGCCCTCTTTATTGAGGATTGCTATGTATTCCAAGGTCACCGGCTTTCTGTTGTTGGGGATATCATTAGTCGTGGTTGGTTGCGGGCCTTCAGGCGTCGAACTCACCGGAAAGGCAACCCAAGGCGGAGCCACTTTCGCGCCGGCCGCTGGCGAGAAAGTTGTGGTCATGCTGCAGGGCCAAAATGGCCAGCACTACGACGGTACCATTGAAGCGGATGGCACCTTTAAAATTACGGGACCAGAGGGAGTGGCACCGGGAACCTATAACGTCAGCTACATGCGTTATGTCCCGAATGCCAAGCGCCCACCGAGTGCTGTTGCCGCGGATACTACGTGGACGGTCGCGGCCGATAAGAAGGATTTCACGCTGGACATCAAATGAGACTCCGGTATTGGTGCAGCGGTGGGTTCGCGTTGCTTGTGCTGGCGCTCGTGGCGCTTTTACTGCGAGGACGTAATGCAGGTGATGCTTCCCTGCGTCCCTTTGTGGATCTGCCGCCTCGTTACCCAGTGGTCTTTACTTCGCGGACGACGACCGCCAGCTTGCGAGCTTCCGCCGAGGCGGGCACTGGCTTTACAGCGCCGGGCCAGCCTCAGTGGCAAGCCAGCGAAGGTCGACTCCGCCTACTGATGCCACAAGGCACCGTCCGCGAGTTGACCTGGGGCCGCAAGTTGCCTGACGGCGATTCCCTCTGCGATGTGATGTCGCCATCGGTTGCACCCAATGGCGACACCATCGTGTTTGCAGGGCGATTGGCCAGCGGTCGTGAAGGAGGTCGGTTTCGGATTTATGCGGTCGATCTGTATGGACGGTATTTGCGCTCTCTGACAGGAGGCGCTGACGACGAAGGTTGTGTCGCGACTCCGCCATTGCGAATGGATAGCACTGGCCAACTCCTGCCGGAGGCCGTCCGCCGCCAAACGGATTACGACGATGTCGATCCGGTGCTATGCCCCGATGGCACGCTCATCTTTGCTTCGAGTCGTTTGCCCGACCTGGGGAGCACGCACGGTCGCCGGGCCACGCAGATATGGATACGACGCCCTGGTGGAAAGCCCACGCCACTTACGGCCAGCCGTGCCAACGATCGCTGGCCCTATCTGCTCAACAATGGTTATCTGGCCTTTAGCGTTTGGAGCCATCAGGATGAAGTGATCAGCAGCGATGGGCGAACACTGGTGCGCGCTCCCGATGACATCGCCAGCCTGACCCAACCGGCCGACCATTGGTTTGCCGCCACGCAGTATGTCAGCGGCGAACGCTTTGCCATGTTGGCCAAGATTCCCCAACCAGTGTGGCGCCCGCGGCCCTTGGCCAATGGGCATCTCGTTTTCATGTCCTCAATCGACGGCGTCCACGGTGAAGACCGACCGCTGCGTGTGGCGCAGTGCGAGCCCGGTTTAATCGCAAACTCTCCCACGTCATTAGGCAAAGGCGAAACGCTTCCCTCTGGTGACCAGTCGCGTATTTGGTGGCTGCCAAGCATTGATCCCGACGAGCGGCGGTGGAGTTTCGCCACGCCTGCGGCCTGCCCGCCCGACGATGTCTTGATCGCCGCAGCACCCGTTACAGCAAATGATGTCGTCGCGCCACTGACCTATGGTATCTATCAAGTCACGCAGCGCGACTGGCCAGCGCAGAACGATACGGCTGCGAACATCTCGCCCCGCCTCCTCTTTGACGATCCACGCTTCGTGGATGCCGAGCCGATGGCGGTGTACAAGCGAACGGTGCCTCCTCTGCGCTTCGACTTACCGGATGCCACCTTCACCAGCGATCAAACGGTGGCTCTCGGCAACGGCCAGCAGTATCATGGCCCCGCCGGGGAGATTCATGCCATGGGCATCTATTTCCGCGAGTTAGCCAACCTGCCAGGGCAAAAGAACTCGCGGGGCGAGGGGCCAACTTTTACGCCGTTTCCGCCCGGTAGCATTCATTCGCTGGCCATTTATGCCTCGCCGCGCGATCGCTTCGATGATCCCGAGCAACCATGGATTCCCGGCGAATTAGAACACTTGCTGAATGTGCCTGTTGATCAGGCCAACGCAGGTTCCGCCAGGGCGGTCTTACCAGCCGGTTTGCCCACGATCTTGCTGGGCTTAGACGCCGAAGGCAAGGTTGTCACGGGCCAGTCGGACGCCACCAATGAACAGGGCCAACGCCCCCGTTTCTATGCGTTAGCCGGCGATCATGCCAGCAGCGTTCGCCAGGGCGGTTATCACTTCTGTACAGGGTGCCATGCCGGGCATACGCATCCGCTGGCAAACGATTTCGCCGAGCGCGTGGGCCCTTAGCGACGACCACGATGATACCCTCGTCGTCGCACTGCCCATGTACCTAAGTTATTACTGCTGCGGCAAAAGTTCCAACATTGCATCACCCATAGCATGGCCGATGCGTTGGAACCAAATGGCGCTGCCTAGATAGTGATAAGGGAAGTCTCCTCCGGTGAGCTTCCACTGAGCCTCGTTTTCCTTCCAGCTAGGAAAGAGTTCCTCGGCCGCTTTGTCGACCAGCAGATCGGTGCGAAAGGCTTTGACATTACCTTGGAATGCTGGCAAGTCGTTCATCGCGAGTTGCGCGTCGCGGACGACCAGCATCGCCCCGGCGGCTGGCTTCGATCCGTTTTGACCCATCGCCGCGATCACAAACGGCAGCTTCGGCGCTTGCAGGTCCTTCCGCACGTCGTTGATGAAGTGCTGCATGTTCGAGGCGTATTCATGCTCGGCTCCGTACTGATCGTTCCAACCTTGGAACCACACAAAGCCGGCGAGTTCCAGCTTCTTGCCAGCTAGTTCCGGAAACAGTGTTGCGTAGTTGTCCTGTACGTCCTGAACTTCCTTCAGCAGGTTGCGGTACGAAGTTCCGT
>JAEZGD010000331.1 GCA_023417165.1 Planctomycetota bacterium | reverse complement strand
CTATTGGCTCGCGCCGCTTGATGAATCCGCAGCCAAGATCACATCGCTGTATGGCGATGCGTTGGCTTCTCTGGAGTCGCTCGGGCAACAGATTGTGGATGTCGAGCATGTGAGTTCTGCCGCATCGCCAGACAAGCCTGCGCCGCAGCGCTGCGCCGTCCTGGCGGTCGAAGACTTTCGCAGCGCGTGCCAAGCGTCGCTGGCCGATGTGGCTGGCGTACGCGTGATGCGTCAACTGCGGCTCGATCAGTACTTACTCGCTGGCGAGCGGGTGGTGGGCATCGAAGGCGTCGAACGCGATGGAACACGGCGGAAACTATATGCACCGATGGTGATCGATGCCCGAGGCGACAAAGTTCGCACCGTGGTGCGCCCCGATGCGCCGGGCGTCTTCGATGCGATCGCCTGGGGCCGCTACTTGGACGTGACTCGCCAGGCGAACAATCCGACGGCGAGCGCGCTGACATTTACGGGTAGCTCCGGATCTCGTTTCTGGTTGCTGCCGATCGACGAAACCGAGACTCACCTGGGCGTCGAAGCGTCCTCGCTGCCTGCGTCACGCTTGACCTCAGCAGCCCAGATTTGGGAGGACGAACTGGTCGGCTGTCCCGAACTGGCTCAGCGACTGATGCACGCCAAATTGTTGGAAGCGTGCGATTTTCGCCACCTGGCCTATACCGGCAAGGTACAGTCTCCGGTCGAGGGGATGGTGACGGTGGCAGAGCTGGACGCGCCGACTCCTTTGGCCTTTCGCTGGTCGATCCTGGAGAACGCCGCGCAAACGGCCGAAACGATTCTGAGAGACAACCTGCTGCCCTCGCCCACCGAAGGGGTGGCCAAGCCGCATGGCTAAGCGGAATTGCCCGTTCTCAACAGAAAAGCCGACGCGAAAGTGATAGCTTCTCTGGGGACGGCTTGCAGGACCGTCCGATTTCAGTACAATTCGGAATTCATCCCCGCCCGGTGGAGCGGTCTGGGGTTGTCGCCTGTAAATTACCAGTAACCTACCAGTTCATAACCTTCAGCGGCTGTTCGGACAGATTCCTATGGCGTTCATGAAGAAGAAAGCGGCCCGCAAGGGCATGGTCCGCAAGCGTGCGAAGACGCGAGTCAAGATAAAGAAGAAGGATCCGATCTTTGTCGATGGCGTCCGTCCTCGTCCGATGTTCGTGGACTACAAGGACGTCGAACTGCTCAAGAAGCTGATCAACCGCCATGGCAAGATTGTCAGCCGTCGCAAGACGGGCTGCACCGCGGTTAGCCAACACGCGGTCACCACCGCGATCAAGCGCGCCCGGTTCATGGCGTTGTTGCCGTACGTTGGCGAATAGTCCAACGGTACATCGCATGCAAAAAGCCTGTCCCCTGTGGCAGGCTTTTTTTGCGCGCCTCGTCTTGTACGTCGAAGCCGTGCTTCGACCAGGTTGCGTGTCACGTTCCTGCCCCGGTGCTGTGGAGGAAAGCGACTAATGTCTCAGCCATTTATCACACGTCGTCGGGTTGAGTTTCGCGATACCGATGCGGCGGGCATCGTGCATTTCTCGGTGTTCTTCAACTACATGGAAGAGGCCGAGCACGAATTGCTCCGCTCGCTGGGCACCAGTGTGGTGACCAACGATGCCGAAGGCGTCATCAGTTGGCCTCGCGTTTCAGCGGCCTGCGAATATCGTGGCGCACTGAAGTTCGAAGACGAGTTTGAGATTCAGATTCGCATCGAACGCCTAGGCGAGAAGAGCGTGACCTACCTCTTCGAGATCGCCAAGGATGGCAAGGAAGTCGGCCGTGGAAAAATCACCGCGGTGTGCTGTCGCATCGAGCATGGCCATCCGCCAAAATCCATTGCGATTCCGGCCGATATCGCCGCCAAGTTGCAACCACTGGTTAGCCTGCCGAGCTGATCGCCTTTCCTAGCCCGACGTCATCTTGCACTATGTCCTACCTTGTTGATCTCACTGTGCGACTGGCGACGGGCCTGGGCTGCTTGCCCGAGACGACGCGCGCTCGACATGCCAACTATCTCAAGGCCGCGCAGCGCGACGATGGCGGCTTTGCCGGGCGAGAAGGCGGCAGCGATTTGTATTACACCGGCTTTGCACTGCGTGGTCTGGCGATCCTTGGCGAACTCGAAGGCGTTGTCGCCGAACGTGCCGCAACGTTCCTGCGCAGCCGCCTGGGCAATCGCGAGTCGATCGTCGATTTCTTCTCGCTGATCTATGGTGCGATGCTGGTCGACTCGGCCGCAGGCATCAACGTCTTCGCCGACGCACCGCCCAACTGGCGCGATAGCGTGGCCGACTTCCTGGCGACGCTCCGTCGTGACGATGGCGGCTTCGCCAAGGGGATCGAAGGCGCGGCCAGCAGCACCTATCACTCGTTCTTGGTGCTGCTGTGCTTAGAACTTTTGGAACGTCCCGCGCCTGCGCCCGAGAAGATCGTGGCTTTTTTGCAGACGCAGCGCGCTGACGAAGGGGGCTTTCGCGAGATTCGCGCCAGCAAGCGCGCAGGCACGAATCCAACCGCGGCCGCCATCGCCGCGCTGCGCATGCTCGGCGCGCTCGATGACGAGACGCGGCTTGATACCGTTGACTTCCTGGTCGATATGCAGACCGACGAAGGTGGCCTGCGCGCGAACACGCGAATTCCGATCGCCGACCTGCTGAGCACATTCACGGGCTTGCTGACGTTGGAAGACCTCGGCGGCCGCGACGAGATTGCCCTCGCGCACGCGCGGCGATTTGTAGCTTCGCTCGAGCAGCCCGCTGGCGGCTTTCACGGCGCCGCCTGGGATCCAGCCCACGACGTCGAGTATAGTTTTTACGGCTTGGGTTGCCTGGCGCTGCTGTCGGATCCAACTTAAGAGCCAAGAGCTTGGGCCTCTGAAGACGTCGCCGGTCCAGACATGACTTCCATCAACGAGAAATCCACTGCTATGCCCGATCTTGTGGTCGATCATGTCGCCAAGGAGTATCCGACGCGCACGCAGCCGCTGGTGATCTTGCGTGACGTTTCGCTGACGCTGAGCGCTGGCGAGAATGTGGCGATTGTCGGGCCGAGCGGCTCTGGCAAGAGCACGCTGTTGCACTTGCTCGGCACGCTCGATCGCCCAACCGCGGGCACGATTACGCTGCGCGGGCAAGATCCGTTCGTGCTCGACGAACCAAAGCTCGCCGCGTTTCGCAGCCAGCAAATCGGCTTTGTCTTTCAAGAGCATCACTTGCTGCCTCAACTTACCGTGCTGGAAAACGTGCTGGTGCCGGCGCTGGCCGATGGCAAGCCCGACGCAGCGCTCGTCCAGCGGGCGCAAGACCTACTCAGCCGCGTGGGCCTGGCCGAGCGGCTCGAACACCGCCCTGCCGAGCTTTCTGGTGGTGAGCGCGCCCGCGTCGGCGTGGCGCGCGCGCTATTGCGCAAGCCGTCGCTGTTACTGGCGGACGAGCCCACCGGCGCGCTCGAC
>JAEZGD010000307.1 GCA_023417165.1 Planctomycetota bacterium | reverse complement strand
GCTTCATACGTTACTTTCCGATGCAGTACAGATGGTCGAGCGTGCGAATCAGGATCGTGCCATCGACCAGTACCGGCGTCGCCACGGCGAACTCGTCTTCCAGTTCGTTGGCCGCGATCACCGCCTTGGTCTTGGTATCGACGACGAACACCTTCGCGTCTTCGCGCGTGATATAGACCTTGCCGTCGGCCAGAATCGGCGACGAGCTAAACGCGTTGCGGTTCCGCTCGGTGTCGACCGACCACTCGGTTTTGCCGGTTTTGACGTCGATGCAAGCCACGGTTCCCTTGTCGGTGCAGACATAGGCTTTGCCGTCCTTGGCGGCCGGCGTCGGCACGTCGGCGCCCAGGTCGTCGCGCGTCCACACGATGTGGCTCTTCGTCACGTCGCCGCTACCGCCCAGCTTAATGCCGGTAATCGTCGCGCCACGGGCATACGGAGCGATCACGATGCCGCTTTCGACCACCGGGCCGCTGATCGAGCGGAAATACTTGTGCTGCGTCGGATTCAATCCGCCCACGCGCCACAGTTCTTTGCCAGTGGCCGCCACATGGCAAGTGACGTGATCGGCTCCCAACACCACGATTTGCTCTTGGCCTTCGTGCTCAATGACGACCGGCGTCGAATAGGCTTGCGCGGCTTCTTCAGGAGCATCCAAATTACGATCTTGCTTCCACCGCACCGCGCCGGTCACTTTGTCGAACGCCGCCAGGTAGGACGGGCCGGTTTGCATCACGGCCACCACCACAGCGTCCTTGGTGAGCGTGGGCGAAGTCCCCAAGTCCCACCAGAGCGTGTCTTCGCCATACAGCTTTTGCAGATTCACGTGCCACAGTTGCTTGCCATCCAGGTCAAAAGCCGCGAGGTCGCCACTCTTGAAATAGACATACACGCGCTCGCCATCGGTGACCGGCGAAGGGTTGCTGCCAGTCGCTTTCTTGTGCTTTCCGGCGACTTCTTTGCCCAGGTGATGCTTCCACAGCGGTTGCCCAGCGCGATCAAAGCAAGCGACGACATTCTCGCCATTGACACCATAGGTGACGACGATGCGGTCTTCCCACACGATGGGGGTCGACGAGCCCTTGCCAGGCAAAGCGACCTTCCATTCGACGTTTTTGCTGTTGGACCACTCGGTAGCAAAGCCCTTGCCGGCCGCCACGCCATTTTGCGTCGGCCCGCGCCAGTTGGGCCACGTCTCGGCAGCGCTCGCGGTCGTAACGCAAAGAAGTACCAAAATTCCAGCATAGCGCAGCATATAGGCGGCTCCCGATTTGAACGATAAGCAGTAGCAGATACGTAAGCTTAGTCTATCAGGCAAGCAGATACACCCCTCAAGCCTGGACTCGCGTCCCGCTGCGGGGCAGGGCAGGGGGCCGCAAGGTTTCCGCCATCGCTAGCACCGCTCCAAGCGATTTCATAAAGCAGAACAACTCTAACGCCGCTAGCGATCCCGCAAGATTTACCTGATCTGCTTACTTCCGCTTGAGCGCCCGCGCGCAGCTGGTCGATGAAGATTCCGAACGATTATCCTGACATGGGAAATCGCCGGCAGCTAGCGGTGCGACGGAGCACAAGCCGCTAGCGTTGTACGCAGTTACGGAGATTTGCGCGTGGCCAAGCGACGAGATTGGGAAGTCATGTTTTTGGCGGCCGTGTTGGCGGCGGCTCCTGGCTGCGCTGGCAAGTCGATCTTCCCGTGGTCCAATAAGTCGCCGAATTCGTCGACCGCTTTCGAAGAGCTGGCGGCCAAGAACGCCAAAGCGAACCAGCAAAGCTGGACCGAAAAGCTGGCCATCAAGCCTAAGGTGATCCCCGCCAAGGATCAGACGAGCCTGAGCACCGAGCCCGTACATCTCAGCGCCGAAGTCTTCATTCGCGCCGCTCGCATTCACGAAGGCCGCGGCAACTTTGCCGAAGCCAAAGACCAGTATCAAAAGGCAATCGAGCAAGAGCCCAAGAGCACGACGGCCATCATCGGTTTGGCGCGTCTGCATGATCGGCAACAAGAATTTGCCGAGGCCGAACAACGCTATCGCCAGGCGGCGCAGATCGAACCGAACAGCGCGCTAGTGTGGAACGATTTGGGCCTCTGCTTCGCCCGGCAAAAGCGCAGCGACGAAGCCATCGAGATGCTCGATCGTGCGATCAAGTTGCAACCGCACAACAAGATGTATCGCAACAACCTGGCGACGGTGCTGGTGGAAGTCGGCCGCACCGACACCGCCTGGGCGCACTTGACAGCGGTGAACGAGCCCGCGGTCGCCCACTTCAATATGGGCTTTTTGCTGCATAAAGAGCAGCAAAACGAGGTCGCCGCGCAGCATCTGCAACTCGCTTTGCAAGCCGATCCTTCGCTGGCAGCGGCGCAGAAGCTCTTGGCGAAGATTTCTGAGCCGGCCGAGATGCCGGAGCAAATAGCGTTGGAAGCGCCGGAGCAAGACGAAGCGCCGACCTATTCGATCTCGGATACGGCCAGCGAAGCGCCGCAAACGATGGTCGCCAACAGCGGCCCCAGCAGCGAGTTGGTGAATCCGCTGGCGCCTTCGACGCGCCGCGCGGCGACCTATCGGATGCCGCCTGTGAACGATCACGAGGAAGACCCCGCGCCGATTCCCTCGCGCTTGCCGGAAACCGAAGTCGCGGCACCCAGCGAGTACGAAGGGCCGCAACTCAACTTCCCTTCGCGCCGCATCGCGCATGAAGAAACCGGCGACATCCGCCAGCCGAAGAATGTAATTCGCCTGCTCGGCAGCGAACCGCTGACCGCGCCCATTCCGGTGGAGTAATCGGTAGGTCGAAGCCATGCTTCGACCATCACCAACGATCTGATGCAGAGCGGACGAAGCGCGGCTTCGTCCTACGAATCGCGCAGCGCGTCTTCATCTTCCTGCGCGCGCTTGAGAATGGGGTGCAACCACCAACCCCAAATCACGTATTGCAACGTGATGATCGCGGCCATGATGGCGCCGATGAGCAGCATCGGCCCTAAAAAGCCCAGCGTCAAAAAGTTCAGCACCACCAGCGTCGTGCTGAGCAGCCCGCCTGCGAGCAAGATCCCCAACCACGAACCGCGAGGCTTGGCGGTGAAGTCGGGCTTGGTCGGTGGTACAGGTGCAGTCATAACGGCGCTTTAGCGGGGTGGCGCGAACGTCTGCGTATCATACCCGAACGCCAGCCGTCGAGGGCCTCAAAAGCGGGCCTGAGGGGGAAAGGTGCATTGCCGGGCGCGGCACGTTATACTACGCGGCACACCTACCTTTCTCCTTTCTCTGGAGTGCCCCATGACGCCCCATCGTCGCCAGTTTCTGCAAACCTCGGCAACTGCCTCCGCCCTGGCCTTGGGCGCTTATGCAGGTTTGGCTTCGGCGCAAGAATCGAAATCGGCCAACGACAAGATCGTGGTCGGCGTGATGGGACTGGGACGCGGCAGTTCTCTGGCCGCCGGTTTCTCGACGTTGCCAGGCTGCGAAGTCGCCTACTTGTGCGACGTCGATAATCGCCAGTTCAACAAGACCAGCAGCCTGGTGCAGAAGAAGCAAGAGCGCAAGCCGACGGAAGTCAGCGACATGCGCAAGATCCTCGACGACAAGTCGGTCGATGTGCTGGTCTGCGCCGCACCCGATCACTGGCACGCTCCGGCGACGATCATGGGTTGCGCGGCTGGCAAGCATGTGTATGTCGAAAAGCCCTGCAGCCACAACCCGCGCGAAGGCGAGTTAGCCTTGGAAGCCGCGCGCAAGTACGACCGCGTGGTCCAAGTCGGTACGCAGCGCCGCAGCTATGTCGGCATTCAAGAAGGCATCGCCAAGCTGAACGAAGGCGTGATCGGCCGCGTGCTGTTCAGCCGCGCCTGGTACAACAATCGCCGCCCGAACATTGGCAAAGGCAAACCCGCGCCGGTGCCGGAG
>JAEZGD010000303.1 GCA_023417165.1 Planctomycetota bacterium | reverse complement strand
GAGTTCGCTTACTAGTAAGCGAACTCGGCCGAGAAATTCAGGCCTTGCACCCAGAAGTCCGGGTTGTTGTCGAACGTGGGCGCGGCGGGCACCAAGGCAGTGCCTAGTCCCGGCGGGCCGGGAACTTGCGTCAGGTTGATGTTGCGATCCAGGGCGGTGCCTGCGGTCGCAATGTTGTTCCAGTACATGAACGAGTAGCCGACGGCAAACGTCCAGTTCTGGTTCCAGCGATAGCCCAGGTTCAGCTTGGCTTCGGGAATCACGCCGAACTCGTCGTGCGAGTACGAACCGATATTCGAAGGCAACGAAAACAAGCCGCTCGGCGTGGTCGCGCTCGCGCCGCCTGCGGTGCTGGTAACCGTTTGTCCCGCCACTTGCACGGTTTGATGCATGTTGCCGAGACCCACCTTGGCCAGGCCTTTCAGGGTCCAGCGACCGTAGTCGCCATACGCTAACAGACCGATCGAGCCGCCGTGGAACTCGTTCTGGGCGAGGAAGCTGTCGGTAATGGCGACATTCTCGGCCGGCAGCCCGCTGACATCGTTGTAGTTGGCGTTGATCGTCAGACCGTCATCGACGCGCGAAAACTGATAGCCGCCGATCAGGTCGATGCGATAGTCGACGTCCTGGATCAACAGCCTGCGCAAGTAGATGTCAGCGCCCATCACATCGCTTTGCGAACTGATGTTGACGCGCCCATCCTGGCTCACGCCGGGATAATTCAGCAAGAGCGAGCCTTCCGCAGGCGTCACCAGGCCGGCATTGAAGAACGGAATCGCCAGCAGCCCGACGGAGCCGTCGGCCGCGAAGTTATTCTCTTCTTGTTCCAAGATAAAGAAGCTGCCCGCGATCGCGTATTCTTGCCCTGGATCGAGGTAGCGACCGATCGAAAAACGTCCGCCAATGCGCGGGCCATCGCTGAGGTTGTCACCACCCAACAGCACGCTGGTGGTCGGCAGTCCCAACACGCCGACATTCGCTTGCGGCGTGCCTGGCGGGCTGGCAGTCACGAGCGGCGGCAGCGAGCGACTCTTGCGCCACCACAACAGCGCTTCACCTTCGCCGAACCACAGTCCCGTCCCGCAACCGATATCGCAGCACGCGTCGCAGTCGTTGCAGGTATCGCAATAAGCGTCCTCGATGACGTGCGCCGTGTTGTTGCCGCTGACGTCCAGATCATAGTCGTCGGCCAGCAGTCGCGCGGGCGCAGCGCCCCAAGCAGCGGCCACCAGGGCAGCAATCGCGGCAATCAATCGTGAACGACGCTTCATAGAACGCTTCCTCAATGGCGAACGGTGGGCTGACCACGTCACCCTGCCTTCGGGGCGTGGTGGGGCGGTAGTGATTCTGTCGGATGGTTTGAACGCGTCAATTCAGTCAATTCTGATGATTGCAGCGAGCGTGACGAATCGCCGGGTGAGATTGGTTAATTGCATTGGGAGGAAGTTTCCGATGATGGGCGATGTACGTGAAAGTCGGTCGCGGGCATTTACGCTAGCAACATGCCAGTTCTGCGGCGGCCGACAGGGGAGCTTGATTCATGAAATTGGCATCCTGGCTGTCACCATTAGCGGCGCTAGTAGCGTTGTCTGGTGGTGCGCTATTCGCAGACGAGACGACCGAGTTCGCTCCCGTCGCCTATCAAGACGCTGGCGCGCCGACCTTGCCGCCCGTCGAAGTGCGTCCCGAACCCGAGACTGCCGAGCCGGCGACCGATCTGCCGCTGCCTGGCGGGAATTTTGGCAGCAGCGGCGGTCTGTTCGATACGCCGAGCAATTTCCCTTCGCTTTCGGATCAACTGTTTAGCGAACTCGATAACGGCGCGTCGCGCGGCATACCGAAGTCGATCTTCGACGTGCCGAACAACAGCACGATCATCGATCGCGAGACCATCCGCGAACGCCAGGCGGCCACCGTGCTGCAAGCGTTGCAGTACGAGAACAGCGTGCTGGTGCAGCAAACTGGTCGCGGCCAGGCGTCGATCTTCTTGCGTGGTGTGACTGGGCAGCAAGTCTTGCTGTTGGTCGATGGCGTACGCGTGAATAACTCGGTGTTACGCGCGGGGCCTAACCAATATGCTTCGCTGTTCGATCCCGGTTCGATCGATCACATCGAGATCGTGCGCGGCTCGCAGTCGGTGATGTGGGGCGGTGACGCGATTGGCGGTGCGATTAACTTCGTCACGCGCGGCGCGAATCCCAACCGCGGCGACTATGCCGGCACCAATTTCATTCAGTATCTCAGCTCGGCGGACGACGGCAGCTACAGCCGCGGCAGCGTCGAAGGCTGGGTGGGCCAGCACGGTGTCTTCACCGGCGGCAGCTACCTGGATGTCGCGAATCTCGATCGGGGCGGTGGACTCGGTCCGCAACCCTTTACCGAGTACAGCCAATACGCCGGCGACGTCAAATACAACTACATCATCAGCGACGACGATCTGTTAACGCTGGCGATGCAGCACTTTGAACAGCAAGACGTGCCGCGCAGCGATCGCTTTCAACCATTCGTCTCGCAGAACATCGCCAGCGCCACGGCGCGGCCCACATTCTTCGATCCGCAGCAACGCGACCTGATCTACTTGCGACTGCAAGGCAATGGCTATAACGGCTTCTTCGATGCCTATAGCAGCACGGTCTCGTGGCAGCGCAACAAGGAAGGGACCAGCGAACTACAAGGCACGCAGTTGACCGTCGGTGAGTTCGACGTCAGCACGTTTGGCTACACCTTGACGCTGACCAAGGACTTCGAACAGTTCGGCATCCTCAGCTATGGCGGCGATTACTACTACGACGACATCGATGCCGTGCGCTCGCGTCGCGCCAATGCAGCTTCGCCCTTTGTGCCGGTCGCCTCGGCGCAGTATCCGGACGATTCACGCTACGACCGCGCCGGTGTGTATGCGAACTGGGATTTGCAGGTCACTGACCGCTTGAACCTGATCGCGGGTGGGCGTTTTGAGAACGTCAACGCACATGCGACGCCGCTGGTGACGCTCAATAACGTCGCCAACACGCCGTTTGAGTTCGACCGCACCTATCAGGACTGGGTCGGCAGTCTCGGCTATGTCTATGAGCTGGACGAGTACTGGAACTTCGTTGGCGGTGTCTATGAAGGGTTTCGTTCGCCGACGATCGACGACCTGACGGCCGACAAGACGTTCCTGCAGAACGCGATCAATCAGCCGTCGGTCGGCGCGCTCGATGTGCAGCCTGAGCACAGCCTAACGTACGAAGTTGGCTTGAAGCTGGATTCGCCGCGCGTGCGCGGGCAGATCTATCAGTGGTGGATGAATATTGACGACTACATGACTCGCGTGCCGGATGCCAACAACGTCGTCGTGCTGGGCAATAGTCGCGCAGCGCTGCACGGCACGGAACTCTCAGGCGAGTTCTTGTTGGATTCGCAGTGGAGCCTGTACGGCAACGCGTTCTACACTTGGGGCCGCGACACCCTGAAGAACGAACCATATCCGCGCATTCCACCGACCCAAGGCGTAGCGGGCATCCGCTGGCGCGACGAACCGCGGACGACCTATGCCGATCTGTTCACCTGGATGGTGGCTGACTTCGATCGCGATCGCTATTCGCCATCGATTATCAACAACCAAGGTTTGGTGACTGACGCTCGCTTCCCGAACGACGGGCAACCCGGCTTCGCGACGCTTAACCTGCGCGTCGGCCGGACATTCGGCGAAGATCTCAACCACACCGTCAGCCTTAGCCTGCTCAACATGACCGACAAGTATTATCGCGTGGTGGGCTCCGGCGTGGATGGCGAAGGTTTCAACGCGATCTTGGGCTACGAGTTCAAGCAGTAGTTTTGGCAAGGACTGCCACAGCGTTTGTAGATTTTGGCAGTCGCGAGACTGCGGGTGACCGAAAGATGCGCGATTCTGCGCGATGAACGGGCAGCCGCAAAACGGCGGTCAAGAAACGATGCCGGGCAGGTATTTCTACCTGCCCGGCAACGGCACTGGAGTAATTTGAAACAGGTGTGTTGCAACCTGATGCAGCATTTAGCGGCGCTGGTTGCCATGAAATATGGCATCCAGAGTCGAGTTGTGAGTCCAAAACGATTGATAGCGAAACTCAAGATCTTGAAGGTGTTCATCGAGCCAACAGCCAAAGTCGGCGACGCGAACGTCCTCAAGCTTTTCCTGAGCCGTAGGGATTTCCCCAGCGTTATGT
>JAEZGD010000234.1 GCA_023417165.1 Planctomycetota bacterium | reverse complement strand
GTCTGATTCTTCGTTTGTTGGAAGACCGGAACTTTCCCTACAAAAAAATTACCTTCCTCGCCTCGCAGCGTTCGGCAGGCAAGACGGTGACCTTCAAAGGACAACAGCACAAGGTCGAAGTCCTGCGCCCCGAAGCTTTTGACGACATCGATTTGGCGATTGGCAGCACGCCCGACGAAGTGGCCGCTGAGTTCTGCCCGTGGGCGGTGGAACGCGGCTGTGTCGTTGTCGACGAAAGCGGTTACTTCCGCATGGACCCCAAGGTGCCGCTGGTGATTCCCGAAGTGAACCCGGGCGATATTCACAAGCACCAGGGCATCATCAGCAGCCCCAACTGCTCGACCACGCAGATGGTTGTGGCGGTGAAGCCGCTGCACGATGCGGCCAAGGTCAAGCGCATCGTCGTCAGCACCTATCAAGCGACGAGCGGCGCTGGTGTGGCTGGCCAAGCCGATCTTGAGAAGGGGAGCCGCGCGGCTTTGGCCAACGAACCCTATCAATACTCGACCTTCAAGCATCCGATTGCGTTCAATTTGATTCCGCAAATCGGCTCGCCCAAGTATCAGGGCTACACCAGCGAAGAAATGAAGATGGTGTGGGAAACCCACAAGATGCTGGGCGACGACTCGATTCAGGTTTGCCCGACCGCGGTGCGCGTGCCGGTCAGCAACTGCCACAGCGAAAGCATCCTGGTCGAAACCGAACGCAAGCTGACGGTTGCGGAAGCTCGCGAACTGTTCGAAAAAGCGCCCGGCATCACGGTCGTCGATGACTTGGCGGCTGGTGTGTATCCCATGCCTAGCCATTGCAACGACAAGGATGACGTGTTCGTCGGCCGCATTCGCGAAGACATCAGCAGCCCCAATGGCATCGCCTTTTGGTGCGTGAGCGACAACCTGCGCAAGGGCGCCGCGACCAACGCCGTGCAGATTGCGGAACTGTTGGTCAAGTCGTCTCAGCAAGTTGCTGTGTAGTCGACTATCGCCAGAGGGCAGGGCGATGCTCTGCCCTCTTTGTTTTGGGATGGAATCGGACGGAGTGCGGCTCCGTCCTCAGGCATGCGCAACGTTCGCCTTACTCTTGCTTATGACGGGGCCGATTTCTGCGGCTGGCAGTTCCAGCCGCAGCAGCGCACCGTGCAGGCGACTCTGGAAGCCGCAATCGAACAGGTAACCGGCGCGTGGTCGCGCGTCTGCGCGAGCAGTCGCACCGACGCCGGCGTTCATGCGCTCGGGCAGGTGGTCAGCTTTCATACGGCCACGCGGCTCGATAACGACACACTGCGCCGCGCGCTGAATGCGGTGCTGCCATTTGATGTCTCGGTGAAGAACGTACGCGATGCCGCGCCCGACTTTCATGCCACGCGTGATTCAGTCCGCAAACGCTACCGCTACGTGATGCAGGATGGTCGGATCCGCGATCCAATCGGCCGGCGCTATGCGTGGTTTATACCCCATGAGTTGGACGTCGCCGCCATGCAAGCATCGACGGTGCATCTGCTCGGCGAACACGATTTCGCAGCGTATGAGACAACCGGCTCTGAGCGGCAGAGTACGGTGCGCACTGTCTATGATCTAACCGTCGAACGCCGCCAGACCGATCATGGCGATCGAATTATGATGGAAGTCGAAGCGAATGGCTTCTTATACAACATGGTGCGCAACATCGCTGGCACGCTGATGGTGGTGGGCCGCCGCAAAGAACCGCCGGCATGGCTGGGCGAGGTGTTGCGCTCGCGCGATCGCCGTCGCGCCGGCATGACCGCACCGCCTGAGGCGCTGTTCTTGTTGTGGGTGAAGTATCCTGGCGACGAGTGATTTCTCTGACCATTGGATTTGGCAATCGTCCCATGAAAGTCGCCCATATCATCACGCGCATGATCGTTGGCGGCGCGCAAGAGAACACGCTTTATACCTGCATGGACTTGCAGCAGCGTCATGGCGATGACGTGCTGCTGATCACGGGACCGGCTCTTGGTCCTGAAGGCGATCTAATGCAGCGCGTGCCTGGTGCTGCAGCGGTGCGTACGCACTACATCGACGCCCTGCGCCGCGCGATTCATCCGCTGCGTGATACAACTTCGTACATGGCGCTTCGGCGAGCACTGCGCGACTTCCAGCCCGACGTCGTGCATACACATAGCGCGAAAGGCGGCATTCTGGGCCGCATCGCAGCGCATGCACTTCGTGTTCCCGCGATTGTTCATACCGTGCACGGCGCGCCCTTCGGTCCGTATCAGGGCAGGGGAGCCAGTGCGTTTTATCAGTGGTGCGAACGCTACGCTGCCAAACGCTGTCATGCATTGATCAGTGTTGCCGACGCCATGACCGACCTGATGGTTAGCGCCCGCGTTGCGCCTCGCGAAAAGTTCGTCACCATCTATAGCGGCATGGAAGTCGATCCGTTCTTAAACTCCGACGAGCATCGTGCACGTATGCGGCGCGAGTTGGGCTTCGCCGAGCAAGACGTAGTCATTGGCAAGATCGCACGCCTCTTTGAACTCAAGGGGCATGAGTACGTGATCGCCGCGGCGCAAGAGATCGTGCCGCGCTTTCCGCAGGCCAAATTCCTGTTCGTCGGCGATGGCGTGCTGCGAGAGAAGTACGAAAGCGAGATCGCCGCGGCGGGCCTGCGTCAGCATTTTGTCTTCACAGGGTTGGTGCCGCCGACACGCATTCCTGAATACCTGTCGGTCATGGATGTGCTAGTGCATACCAGTTTGCGTGAAGGTCTCGCCCGCGCGCTGCCGCAGGCGCTGTTGGCTGGCAAGCCGGCTGTGAGCTTTGATGTCGACGGTGCTCGCGAAGTGGTTCGAACGGGTGAAACGGGCTTTCTATTGCCGCCGCGTGAGCTTGCTCCGCTCGTTGACGCGCTCGAGCAACTGATCGCCGACCCTATGCTGCGACTGCGGCTGGGCGCAGCGGGACGTGAGCGCTGTCGCGAACCGTTTCGCCACGAATATATGACGGAGCAGATTCGCAACCTCTATGAACGCCTGCTGGCAGCGGGGGAGGGGACGGCTCGGTAAGCGGTCGCTGGTCTTTCGCCCCCCACACGTTTTGACTAGACTAAGAGCGCGTGAATTTGGGCTGATTTCAACGGTCATGCCGGCGACATTCGTAGTCGCCAGGCAAGCTGAACTGGATAACCAATACCGTGTCACGAGGTCGCGAGTTTCTGGGCTCGTATCGTTTGACGAGACTCATTCGTGCTGCGCAATCGACGCAGGTATGGGAAGCTGAGAACGAAGCGGACGGCAAGAAGTATGCGCTGAAAGTCTTACAGCCTAACTTCAAGAAGAACGCCGAAGAGCTGGGCTTCCTGAAGCACGAGTATGAGGTGGGTTCGCCGCTGCGGCACCCGAATGTCATTCGCATCTATGAGCTGAACCTGAAGAGCGAACTGCCGTTCTTGGTGCTCGAGCTCTTCGACCATCCGAATATGAAGATTGCGCTCCGCCAGGGAACGCAGATCATGTCGCGCATCGCCCAGCGCGTGATTGAACAAGCCGCGGAAGGGCTGTTTCATATTCACGAACAGAACTGGGTCCATCGCGACGTGAAGCCGGATAATATCCTGGTCTCGCCCGAAGGCGAAGTCAAAGTGATCGACTTCAGCATCGCGCAGAAGAAAGCATCGGGCATGAACTTCGCCCGCTTCTTCAGCAAGGCGAAGATCCAAGGCACCCGCACGTACATGTCGCCCGAGCAGATTCGCGGCGAAGGCCTCGATGCGCGGGCCGATGTGTATAGCTTTGGCTGCGTGCTGTTCGAACTACTGGGCGGCAAAGCGGCCTATACGGGCAGCACGCCTGACGAACTACTTGAGAAGCATTTGAAAGCGTCGATCCCGTCGCTGCTTTCGATCAACTCCGATGTTACGCCTGAGGCGGCGCATCTCGTGATGCGCATGATGCACAAAGAGCGGAAAGGACGCCCGCAATCGATGTGGGAGTTCCTGAAAGAGTTTCGCACGATCAAGCTCTTCAAGCCGAAGATCGGCCAGAAAAACGCCCCTGACGAGAAATCTAAGAACTGAGATCCCATGTCGCAAGTTACCACGGAAGTCGCCGCGCCGGGTTTGGTGTTCGAGCAGCCGATCTACGAATTAGAAGCGCGGCTGCGCGTCCTCGAGCAATCCAACGACAAGTCGCCCGAAGTCGAAGAACAACTGCGCACGCTGCGGCGCGAAGTCGCAGACACCACGCGCCAGGTGTATAGCAACTTGTCGCCTTGGGAGATGGTCCAGGTTGCTCGGCACAAGAACCGGCCCTACACGTCGGACTATTTGAACCTGGCGTTTGAAGAGTTCGTCGAACTGCATGGCGACCGCCGCTTTGGCGACGACCGCGCGATCCTGACCGGCTTCGCGAAGCTCGACCAGTTCAAGGTGATGGTCATCGGTCACCAGAAAGGTCGTACGTACAAAGAACGCAGCGCCTGTTACTTTGGTTGCGCGCATCCTGAAGGCTATCGCAAAGCGCTGCTCAAGATGCAGATGGCGGCCAAGTACAAGTTGCCGGTGATCTGCTTCATCGATACGCCGGGCGCGTATCCTGGCGTGGGCGCCGAAGAGCGCGGCCAGTCGCAAGCGATCGCCGAAAACATGTACGAAATGTCGCGTCTGGAGACGCCGGTGATCTGCGTGGTGATTGGCGAAGGCGGCAGCGGCGGCGCGCTGGGCATTGGCGTGGGCGATCGCGTCGCGATCCTCGAACACGCTTATTACTCGGTCATCAGTCCCGAAGGTTGCGCAGGCATTCTCTGGAAAAGCGGCGCGCATGCCGAAAAGGCTGCCAAGGCGTTGCGCTTCACGCCCAAGGATCTGCTGAGCTTCGGCATCGTCGACACGATTCTCGAAGAGCCTCTCGGCGGCGCGCATCGCGATCATCATCGTATGGCCGCGCGGCTGAAGATGTTCTTAACCCGCACCTTGCGCGAGTTGGTTGGCCAGCCCATGGATCAGCTTCTGGAAAACCGTTACCAGAAGTTCCGCAAGATCGGTGTGTTTCTGGAAGAGCCAGCCGCATCCGCTTAAGCGATCCGCGTTGACCGCACCTGGGCAACTCCCGTTCGTCTTGCCAACGGAGTTGCCGACTGGGGCGCGTTGTCGCAAAGCGGATTCTCGTCGGTCGCGCGTATCACACGCCGAGGCTAATCAGCCAGGCGAAATAGGCCACCCAGGCATTCAGTAGCAAACCACCGCAAGCGACCGCGATCGTGGTGAGCCTCGCGTGGCGGATGCCGCCTTGGAGACCGATAGCTCCGGTGGTCACGCCTGTGGCGAGCAAGAGCCAGACCATTGGACGCAGCGCTGTATCCAGCCAGGTTCCGCTCGAGATCCCAGCCAGCGCGGCAGGCACCACCGCGGTAGCCAAGGCGGACAGGAGCGAGATAATCGCCAAGTCTCTGGCGAGTTCCTCACGCAGCTCCCAGCGATCGTCGACTGGGGGTGGCTCGCTCGCCACGTCTTCTTCGCACACTTCCTGCGGCGTCTGATAAGGG
>JAEZGD010000718.1 GCA_023417165.1 Planctomycetota bacterium | reverse complement strand
TTGAGCCCAAGAACGACGCCGCGGTGTCGGCCACCGGCTTCCTGACCGCCGGGACGAGCTTCAAGTTGCCTGAGACATTCCTCGAAAGCGAACGGCTGTTGAATCGCTACAACGAACTGGACGATGTCGTTTCGACGCTCGGTTCTGGATTCTTAGGGATCACGGTCGCTTGTGCACGCTGCCACGACCACAAGTACGATGCGTTTTCAGCGAAAGAGTACTATCAATTGGTCGGCGTCTTTCACAGCGGCGACCGCGTCTCGGCGAAATTGCCAAGCGGCAAAGACGGCTTCTTCTTTCAAGACTTTGACCAGAAGCGGCGCACCACGTGGCTATTCCGACGCAGCGATTTCTACGATCGCGAGATCGAAGTCGACCTCGGCTTTCCTACGATGCTGACGTCCGGCACTGACGCCAATGATTACTGGAAGCAAGCCAAGGCCGCTTTTGATGCGCTGGGCGAACCCAAAAGCACCTTACAACGGCGCGCTCTAGCCGATTGGATCACCGACACCCAGCGCGGCGGCGGAGCTTTGCTCGCTCGCGTGCTCGTGAATCGAGTTTGGCACCATCACTTCGGCCAGGGCATCGTGCGCACGACCAGTGACTTTGGCGTGCGTGGCGACGATCCCTCGCATCCTGAGTTGCTGGAATACCTGGCTCATGACTTCGTGCAGAGCGGCTGGGATATCAAGTCGCTGCATCGCAAGATTCTGAACAGCGCGGTTTGGCAACAGGCCAGCACGCGAGCTGCGATGGACCAGCGCGGAACGAAGATCGATCCGGCGAACGACCTGCTCTGGCGGATGGCGCCGAAGCGTCTTGAGGCCGAAGTGCTGCGCGACTCGATGTTGGCGGTAAGTGGCACGCTGAACCTGCAAGCCGGTGGTCCAGGCTTCAAGCCGTACATCGCTCCTGAGGCCAACCTCGCGCGCAACATCAAAGGCGAGGGCTACCCCCAAAATGCCAAGGACGATGCGGCCACCCGGCGGCGCAGCGTCTATATGTTTCACAAGCGTCTGATTCCCTATCCCATGTTCCAGGCGTTTGACCGCCCAGACTTGATGACCAGTTGTGACCGCCGGCAAAACACCACCGTCGCGCCGCAAGCCATGGTGCTGCTAAACGATCGCTTTGTGCGCGCGGTGGCCCGCGACTTCGCCAACTTGCTGCTGAAGAATCAGGCGGGCCCATCGATGCCGCCCGAGAGAGAATTGCCGTCCATCGTGAAAGCGGCCTTCGAAACCTCGTTCGCGCGTTTGCCGACGCAGACAGAACTGGAGGCTTCGATTCAATTCATTGAAGGGCAAATCAAGTCGCGCACCGAGCGAGCGGAGTCCGAACCGCGTGTCGAGGCACTGGCCGATTTTTGCCAGGCGTTGTTCGGATCCAATGAGTTCATTTACGTCGATTGAAGGTGTTGAGATGACGAAGAATGCGTCGCTGTTTCCCTGCGGTCGTGTTGCGAACTTGTTGAGTCGCCGAGAGTGGCTGTGCCGAGCGGGCGCCGGGGCGGGCATGCTGGGGCTCGCCAGTCTGCTGGCGGAACAAGGCGTGCTGGCTGCACCCCAAACCGAGAGCGACTCGCAGCCGAATAGCTCGTTGCAGCCTCGCCCCGGCCACTTTGCCGCGAAAGCCAAAGCGGTTATTTGGTTGTTTATGGAAGGCGCCCCTAGCGCTGTGGACATCTTCGACCGCAAGCCCGTGCTCGACAAGCGAGACGGCAGCACTACCGATATTCAGGCGTTTTTCGGCAACCCCGGGCCGTTGATGAAGTCGCCGTTTGCCTTCAAGCAATACGGAGAATGTGGGCAATGGGTCTGCGAGAAGTACACGCACGTCGCCCAGCACGTCGACAAAATGGCCTTCATCAAATCGTGCTACAGCGAGTCGAATGACCACGTGCCGGCGATCTATCAGATCAACAGCGGCCTGCCGCGGCCGGGCTTTCCGACCGCGGGAGCTTGGGTGACCTATGGATTGGGGAGCGAAAACCAAAGCCTGCCAGGCTACGTCGTGATGGGCAACACGCACGGTGCCAAAGGCGGTCCGCACAATTGGGGCGCGGGTTTTCTCCCTTCAACCTTTCAGGGAACCCTGTTCCGCTCGCAAGGCAGCCCCGTCTTGAATCTCAACCGGCAACCCAACATTTCCGAGCAGGATCAACGCGCCCAACTCGACTTTCTGGCCAAGCTCAACGATGAACACATGCGTCGCCATACCGGTGATGCGGAGTTCGCCAACCGGATGCAATCCTTTGAGTTGGCGTTTCGCATGCAGAAAGAAGCCACCGAAGTCGTCGACCTTGCCCGCGAGACCCAGGCGACGCAAAAGCTGTATGGGATCGACAATCCCGCTTCCAAATCGTTTGGTTCGAAATGCCTGATGGCGAGGAGGTTGGTCGAGAGCGGTGTGCGGTTTGTGCAGGTTTACAGCGACGGCGAGTGGGACGCGCACGACAATCTCAAGGACAACCACACGAATCACTGCGCCGCCACCGATGTTCCGGTGGCCGGCCTGCTGACCGATCTGGAGGCTCGTGGGCTGCTCGACTCCACCTTGGTGATCTGGGGTGGTGAGTTTGGCCGCATGCCGATTTCACAGAACGGAAAAGGCCGCGATCACAATCCCAAAGGGTTCCTGCAATGGATGGCGGGCGCAGGCATCAAGGGAGGGACCAGCTACGGCGAGACCGATGAGATTGGTTACGAGGCCGTCGAGAACCGTGTGAGTGTGCACGATCTTCACGCCACCATCCTGCACCTGCTCGGCCTCGATCATAAGCGACTGACGTACTTCCACAACGGCCGCAGTTACCGTCTCACCGATGTCGCCGGCGAAGTGATCAAGCCGATTCTGGCTTGATTGCTAAGTCGCTTCCGCTCGCCCAAAAGGTTTGTGGGCGGCATGAGTAACGCTTTTCGCCAGAGTAGGTCGCCAGCTCGCGGAAGATATGCGTACCTGGCTTAGCCCATGAGGTAATCGATGACTCCGCGGCGAATCGTTTTACTGCTGGCCGGTGTGGTGCTGCTCAGTACGGTCGCCGTGCTGGGTGCATTCTTTTTTGTGCTGCGGCATCGGACGGTTCGCTTTCAAGCTGCGCCGGAAATTGTCGTCCAAGGTATCTATCGCGGGGCCAGTGCGTCAGTCGTTGCCGACACGGTAGCAGCGCCGATCGAACAGCAGGTGAACGGCGTCGAACACCTGGTGTCGCTGGCTTCTCGCTGCCGAAACGATGGCAGTTATCAGCTGACGATCCGATTCGAGGCGAAAGCGGATCTGGAGCAATCGCAAAAACTGGTGCGGGAACGACTCGATCGGACTGCTTCCGCGTTGCCTGATCAGCTCCGCAAAGAAGGCCTCACCGTTCGTCAAAAGCCACTAGACCCGGTGCTGTGGGTCGGACTGACCTCACCTGAGCGTCAGTATGACGAATTCTATCTCGGCAACTATGCGAACCTGCGGGTCAAAGAGGAGCTCGCACGACTGCCCGGCGTTGGCGATGTTGTGCTGTGCGGTGAGCACGAAATTCAAATGGAAGTTTGGCTCGCTACCGAAAAGTTGGCGGCGTTAGAATTGACGGCACAGGATGTCATCGAGCGACTTGGACAGCAGAATATTCAAGTCGAGCGCCGCGCAGCGTCTGACATCGAGTTGATTGGTATTACATCGGGACGATTGGCTGATTCGGAAGCTTGGACGCAGGTCGTCCTAACCGTAATCGATGGCCGCGTCATTCGACTCGGAGATGTAGCAAGTGTTGGGTATGTCGGCGGCGCCCACAGCAGCGCCCGCATCGATAATGAACCCGCCGTCCTGTTGGGCATTCAGCCTCGGCCAGGCTTCACTCCGGATGCGGTGCGCCAGAGCGTTCTCGACAAGCTGGCCGAACTCCGGAGCGATGCACCTGACCGAATCGAGTTCGATGTTGCCGTAGACTTCACGGCATGTTTCGAAGCACCCTACGCTCTAGCCACGCCTGAGCATTTGGTCGTTGATCTCGAACTGCCGGCAGGCCTGAGTATTGAAGGCGCCAGCGAAGTGATCGATCACTATAGCCAGGCAGCGAAAGTAACATCAGGCGTGGAGAAGGTCGTCGCGCTAACGCGGCATCCGTTTTCGCTTGAGCGGGAGCAACCAGGCCTCATCGTCATCCTGACGCCTCGCCTGCAACGCAAACGCAGCCAGGACGACATTGCAGCCAATCTGCGCCGGGCCCTACACGACCTAGTCCCGACGGCCGCGATTCAGATCAGCGTGCCATCCGCTTTGCGAGGAATTCCCCTCTATGGATACACGATCGAACTGGTCGTGGAAGATCGTGCTCAGCGCGGCAGCCAGGAGTTCGGGGAATGCGCCGACGCGCTTGTTCGCAAAATGCAGCAAAGCGGCCAGTTTGAGGACGCGACGATCGGCGGTGGACTGCGGCAGGCACTTCGGCCGCAAATAGAAATCGATCGCGACAAGTGCCGTACCATGGGTGTCAGCGTGTTTGACGTTTATATCGCTCTGCAATTGCACGCGCAGGCGCAGGTGACGGCGAAGGACATCGAGCAGCTCTCTTTGAAAAATGATCGGAACGAGTCGATTCCGCTCAGCGCCGTGGTGCGCGGAAATGTGTTCACCGGTCCCGCCGTCATGGACCGCCACAACCTGTATCCCGCAGCGCGGATTACCGCCAATCTTGCTCCGGGCATTTCTCTGCGCGAAGCCAAAGCGCTTTGCGAGACGCTCGCTAAAACCGAGTTTGGCAAGCAGCCCATTCAACTGCATTGGATTCGCTGATACTTTGGGGCGGAGCAACGGCGCTTTCCATTTTTGCGATCGCGCTAAGCTCAACCAGCAGCGAGGGTAATTCGCCGTTGCCACCCTGAAAGGTTTGTTGCATGAAGACTCAGTATTACACGGCGTCGAGCCTGGACGGTTTTATTGCGGCGCCGGAGAACTCGCTGGATTGGCTGATGCAGTTTGGCGAGATGTAGGACAGCACGTATCCGGCGTTCATCAAGGAGGTGGGCGCGCTGGCGATGGGATCGCAGACCTACGAATGGGTGCGCCGCCATTTGCTAGAGGATGGCAAATCCGACCCGTGGCCATATGAGCAGCCGACATGGGTGTTCACGTCGCGCACGTTGCCGGCGATTGAGGGCGCGGATCTGCGCTTCGTGCGTGGCGACGTGCGGCCGGTGCACGCCGAGATGGTCAAAGCTGCCGGCGGAAAGAATGTGTGGATCGTGGGCGGCGGCGAACTGGTGGGCAAGTTCTATGATCAGGGCTTGCTCGACGAACTGATCGTGCAAGTCGCTCCCGTCACGCTTGGCAGCGGCGCGCCGCTGCTGCCGCGATCGATTTGGAATCCGCCGCTGAAGCTAATCTCCACAACGACCTTCGGCAAAGCGTTTATGGAACTTCGCTATGAGGTGCCGCGTTAGGAGGGGCGTCATCATTCGCGCCGCGAAAGCTGTCGCCTCTGGATCGCATCCTAGGAGCGCAGGTCAGGACCGGAAAGACAGAGGATCGTCAGCGAGCTCCAGGTGGCAGGTTTTCGACGAGATATCTCAAGATGTGCATGCGAACGTGCACCAACGTTCCGTCGCCTTCACGCAGTGCATGATCGCGATTGGGATAGACCATATAGTCGAACGGTTTTCCCAGAGCGATCAGGCGATCGACGAGATCTTCGATCATTTGAATGTGCGTGTTAGTTTCGCCTGAGCCCGTGATGATTAACAGCTTGCCTTGGAGCCCCTCAGCGAAGTTGATCGGTGCGGAACGCTCGTATCCCTCGGGATTGACTTCGCGAGAGCGCATGAAAATCTCTTGAAACCAAGCGTTGTAAAGATGCGGCTGTGGTTTCGGCACGACGGCAATGCCGACATGGTAGGAAGCCGGCTTGCGAAAGAGAGCATTCAGCGTATTCGAGCCACCGCCGCTCCAGCCCCAGATTCCGACGCGATCGGTATCAATAAATCGAAACTGCTTGGCGAGAGCCTGCAAGCCTGCTTCTTGTTCTTCGGTCGACAGCGGCCCCAGGCTGCCAAAGTTTGCTCGTCGCCATGCAGCGCCTTTGGGCGCAGGTGTCCCGCGATTGTCGATCGATACCACCACGTATCCCTGTTCGGCTACCACGCGATGAAAGTCGATCTGCGCCGCTCCCCACTCATTCAGCACGGTCTGGCTATGAGGTTCTCCATAGACATAGATGAACAGCGGATACTTCTTGGTGGCGTCAAAGTCTTGGGGCTTGAGCATCCACGCATCGAAGACAATACCGTTGCCAACATCCAGCTTCAGGAACTCCACAGGCTGGCAATGTACGTTCTTGAGCCTTTCGCGGACGTCGTTGTTGTCTGCGAGCGGCTTCACAACTCGATGGGACTGAACTTCGATCAGTTCATGAACCGGAGGCGTGTTCAACGTCGAGAAGGTGTGAATCGCCCACCTGGCATCGGGCGAAAACAGATAGCTGTGCGTTCCGACTTGCTCTGCGGGCGAAACTCGTTCCAGCTCTTCGGAACCGTCCAGCTTGGCTCGATACAGGTATTTCTGAGTCGCATCCTGCGGCGAAGCATAGAAGTAATACCACCCTCGTGCTTCGTCGATGACCGCGCGGTCGATGATGTCGTAAGCTCCGCGAGTCAGCAGCGCCAACCGCTGGCCGTCGCGCGAGTAACGATAGGCGTGTCGCCAGCCATCCTGTTCGCTAATGACGACGAACTCCTGGCCCCCTTTGATCCAAGTAAGTCCGGAGTTCTTGCCCTGACTGGACTCCACCCAGGCATCGCTGGTTTCGGTGAAGATCGTTTTGATCTGACCGCTCGTGCTGGCCAGCAGGAAATCGCGTTTGTCTCGGAAGCGGCTGAACTTTTCGATCAGCAATTCTTCCGAATTTCCCGCCCATTCGACTTGGCCTAGATACATGCCTTCCGGAGGGCATTCAATGGGCAGCCAGCGCAACTGTGATCCATCCGCGTTCACGACGCCGACTCTGAGCTTCTCAATTTCTCCGCCCACTCTGGCAAAGCGCTGCTGTCGTACTTCTGGATAAGAAGGATCGCCGGGAACCAACACCCATCTTTGGCGCACGTTCGTATAGTCCGCTTCGATAAAGACAACTTTTGAGCCATCGGGACTCCAGCTAGGATTGCGATACGCAACATCGCGATCGGATGGACTTGCGGCCAGTACGATCTCATCCTGGTCCCTCTGACCGATAGCCACCAGCTTCGCACGCCGCGCTTCAAGTCGAAACTCGCCATCGGGTGAACGACGGCCGTCGCTTGAGCCTGGGGCTTTTGCGATTTCGGAAGCGGCGCGACGCTCGCCTGTCGTCGCATCATAGAACCAGGTCGTGGACTTATTCGTGTTCGGATCGCCTTCGTCGACGACGAATCCCAAGCTATTGCTCAGCCAGGTTGGCCGAAAGCCATTGGCGCGAAAGTCACCACGATCGTAGATCGACTTCAAGCGAGCTTCTGCATGGCTGCGCCAAGTCGATTCCTGGGTGGTTTGTGCCGCTAAGTCTTGAGCCACGAGACCCCCTGAAAACGAAGCAACGAACGCCAATGCGGCGAGAAGATGTGTTGGGAAAACGGACTTGCAAGCCATGAATGGGAGCCTGTGGAGCGAGACTTTCAAGCGAGCTGCCAACGAATCAAGCCAATAAATTGTAGTCAAGTTCGTCGGCCGCACTGCCCAGAGTTCGCGCGTATGGAGGGCATTGTCGTTGCCCTGGAGTGCCGGGCGTTTCCCGCTTCCGCCATTCATGGCAAGTTGGCAAGGATAACCAAAAAATCCCCGAAACCTTGGGGATTTCAGCGATTAAGTCGTCGACGCGAACCGCGAACGTCGTTGGATTCTAGCATGCGGGCGGCCGAAGTTGGTTACTTGTCGCTGGCGATTGCATTACTCGCGAGCGCGCCAACCACTCCCGACCTGTCCATGCTTTAGTTGCGCTGCGAGAGGAGTGCCGGGTCGGTGACATCGACGTCCTGAAAATCGATGTCGAAGGCCATGCGGGCCAGGTGATTATGGGAGCGATGGATCTAAGGCAAGCTCGCGAAGTTCGCCGCCAGCTTGGGCGAGAACGTTGCGCGATTCGAGTTGGGGCGCGCAGGTTAGACAGCCCAACCAAGGGCCGGGGATTGAAGTTCTTCTGGCCGCAGACTTCCAAGTAGCGCAGATGGGGAAAGTCGGCCAGAAAGCTGAGGTCGGCGATGCCATCGACGCGCCGCGTGTTGGTTCTGTGGCGTGACTCACACCAGCAGCTCGCAACTCGCGGCGCGATAGGAATGTTGTGTAAAAGAAGAAGTGCAGACCTCAGTCTCGTTCACCACGAGCATTCGCATGGCTTGGCGGTTCCCCGAACGAGAAGTTCGTTAGCCGCCTGCGACGCTTTGCCGAAACGAGTGGAGCTAACTAGCTGCCCTTGCCGTCGGCGGTCAAGTTGAACTTGAGATCGGTCGTGGCGCCGGTGATATCGGCGCGCAGCGGGCTGTGCTCACGCGTGTTGTACAGCGGATGCGTAATTGTTTCGATATCGGCAACGGTGCCGCTGTCGGGCACGCCTTCCAGACGCAGGCGTTCGCCGACAACTTTGCTGCCGATCACCATCACAATCTTTTTCCCAGGTGGAACGCTGGCTTCGAACTTACCGTTGGTAATGACGCCGCCGCCGGTAGGTCCGGCGTTGTCCTCAGCCAGGAAAGTAATCGAGCCGGTCTCGATTGGAGTGCCATCGACGGTGACGTCGCCGGTGACCTTTACGTTGTCTGACTTTTCGCCGCAGCCAGTGAGCGGAGCCAGCAGCGCGAGGCTCAAACATAGCGACAATGAGACGAAGCTAAAACGATTCATGGAAATTGGTTTTTAAAAAGGTGGTGTGCGATGGCGTGCAAAGCGCGCCGCAGCCAATAGCGCGGCGTGACAGAAATCAAAAAA
>JAEZGD010000018.1 GCA_023417165.1 Planctomycetota bacterium | reverse complement strand
GGAGGGCTCCTGGGCTTCCCCCTGCAGATTCGTACTTACGCCAAAGGCTTATTCCCGTTCCCCCAAAATAGTGCTGTCGGTTTTCGCACATCCCCAGGATGCCAACAGATCAGTGGATTCGATGCGGGAAAGGACGTGGCTTAGCCGATCAATCCGAGCAGAGGCGTGGCAATCGCCCGAGCTAACTGGCCCGGCTGCAATGTCGGGTAAGCGCGAATCGCATGCAGGTGCAGTTGCGATTCAAAAAGCATCGTGTTGTGAGCATCTGACGGAGAATCGCTATGTCGTCTGCGATGAGTGGTGGTCGTGGCAAGAATAAAGTCGTGGCCGGGCTGCTAGCAATCTTTTTGGGAACCCTCGGCATCCATCACTTTTATCTCGGCTCGAATATGGCCGGAGTGGTGACGCTGGTCGCCTGCTGTGGCGTCGGCGGTCTGCTGAACTTGGTCGAAGGCATTATGCTGCTGATCATGAGCGATGCCGAGTTCGACGCGAAGTACAACGCCCGCACACCCGAGCCGATGGAATTCGTGTTTATGAAGAAGTAGTCGCCGCGCGATCGGCAACGGCAATTCACCTCCAGGGCGGGCGCGAGTCCGCCCTGGCTGCATTGAACGTCCGGCGGCGGCCATCCTCCACGGAGCAGAACCGATGAGCATCGTCCTTTTCGAAGACGAGCACGTCGCGCGGTTGTATCCGATCACGCTGTCGCGCCCCGCCTATGCCATTACCTGCGGCAGCTATCGATTGATCGATTGGCTCGAGCGCTGGCAACAGCCGCTGCGCGCGATCGTGCGTCCGCATCTGGCCGAGATCCAACGCATCGACTTTCCGCAGTTTCAAAGCCCGCGCGCAGGCTTGGGGCGATTGCTGTTGGTGAACGCGCGGCTGGTTCCAGCGGCTGCGGTGATGCGACGCTTGCGCGCTCTCAGCGAATCGCACGACTCAGGCGCTTTCTATTGCCAAGGCGAACTGGCCGCAGCGATTCTCTCGACCGACGCCTGGCTCACCAGCACCGATCCCGCCAAGCTGGCCGACCAACTCCGCCTAGCAGGCATCGACCAACTATCTCGACACGAAGCCGATTTGCCCCTGTTTCGCTATCCGCACGACATCGTCGCCTGGAACATGCAGACGCTGGGCGAGAATCTCGAGGATCGCCTCAGCGCCGGCGCTTATCGCGAAATCGCTGATGGCGTCTTTGCGGCCGAAGGGGCGAAGCTCGGCCAGTATGTCGTCAGCGACGCGACTGCGGGACCCATCGTGCTGGAAAGCGGCGCTTCGATCGGGCCTTATACGCTGCTGCGTGGCCCGGCTTATCTGGGACGCAATTCCAAAGTGATCGAGCACTCCGCGATCAAGGACCATGTGTCGGTGGGCCACACGGTCAAGATCGGCGGCGAGGTCGAAGCCACGGTCATCGAACCGTATTCCAACAAGCAGCATCACGGCTTTCTGGGGCACAGCTATCTAGGAAGCTGGATTAATCTGGGAGCCGGCACCTGCAATAGCGACCTGAAGAATAGCTATGGCCACGTAAAGATGGACTATCGCGGCGAGTCGATGGCCACAGGCATGCAGTTCATGGGCTGTATCATCGGCGATTACGCAAAATCGGCAATTAATACCAGCATTTTCACTGGGAAGGTGATCGGCGCGTGCAGCATGCTGTACGGCTTTGTGACGACCAACGTCCCCAGCTTTGTGAACTATGCACGCAGCTTTAGCCAGGTGACAGAGCTACCTGCCGAGATCATGGTCGCCACGCAGCAGCGAATGTTCGCCCGGCGCAATGTGACGCAGCGCCCTTGCGATATCCAACTGCTGCATGCGATGTACGAGCTGACGCGTTCCGAGCGCCAACTCGCAGGCGAGCCGCTGAGCCTATAACACGAATAACCAATGCGCCGATTGCTCGACGTCATTGGTCATTCGTGCTTCGTTATTCCGTCCTTCCCGTTACGGGACTTGGACGGTTTCTGAGCCGGCGCTGGTGCCAAGTCCGCGCCAGACCGCCAAGTTCACGGTTTGTGCGACAAACTTGACTGAGCCATCGCACATGGCGGCTTGCACGCCACCAGGATGACGGCTGCGGCTAGAGAAGCGGGTCGGATGGTCGGCGCTGCTCACAGCACACGGCAGGTTTTGCAATGGTTGGTTGTTGCAATAGCCGGCATCATAAATGCGATCGGGAACGGTCGTGTTCGGCAGTTCGTACGTGGTGAACCCCGATGCATCGCCCCACCACACGAACCCGCGCAGGTCCGACTTTTGGCCTTGCAGCACTTCGGCAACCAGAATGGTGTTGGACAGGCCATCGGTAATGGTGGCAAACTCGGCGCCCCGCATCCGCTGCCCAGCCAGTGTGCTCTTGGCCTGGCCAAACGGTGCCGAAAGGAAGGTCACCGAAGTGTTCGGATAAGTCGCTTGGCCATAGGTGGTGTTGCCCCAGTTGGCGGCATAGTTGTGATTGGTCATGCTGCCGATTGGATTGTTCTTCAGATCGCTGGGGCACGTGTAGGCCGGATAACGCAGGGCGGTGACGTTGGTGGTATTCGGTGCTCCAC
>JAEZGD010000692.1 GCA_023417165.1 Planctomycetota bacterium | reverse complement strand
AGGCTGGCCAGGGTGCTCGCGCGTTCGTCAGAATCTTCCAGCTTTTTGGCTTCGGCTTCCTCGGCGGGAAGCTCTTTGCGCCGGGCGAGTTGATCTTCGATCTCTTGGTCGATCGGCGAGAGCTTACTCTCTCCTTCGGTAGGAACGGCAATGCGGTCTTCCAATGCCTTTTTCTCGTCGGGCAATGCGATCAGCTTTTGATTGTCGGCATCGAGTTCAGACCGCACCGCCGCCAATCGCAGTCGCACGGCCGCAGCGTAATTAACGTCCGCTCGATCCCAGATCAAGCTGCGCGGCTTCATCGGAAAGATGCCGTGCGCGAACTTGCTGTTGTATTCGTACATCTTTACGCCGAGGAACACCGTCCCCAATACCAGCGTGACCAGCAGCCACGCCTTGGCCATTCCCGCGCGGTTGCTCTTGGCGGCTTCGAGCGCCAGCACAATGCTGACGCTGGAGCAAATCAGCACGAAGGTGTTGATCGCGCCGATCGATTCGACCAGGTGCACGTCATGCGGCAACGGCCAGGTATTCGCCGGCGCACCAAAGCGCAGCACGATATACGTGCCGATGAGCCCGGCGAAGAACATGATTTCCGTCGACAGGAATAGCCACAGACAGAGCTTGCCGTTGGGGATCGGGAGCGCGGGCTGGTATTCCAGCTTCACGTGCCCATGGCCATGATCGTCGTGATGCGCGTGGTCTGCCATGTTCAAGTTCTGAGGCAAGTTTGTTGACTTGCCCGGTCCTTCGGTCTTGTCGGGCCAGGGCCAGCCTGGCTTTGCTCAGTTAAAGAATCGGCACCAACACCAGCAGAATCATCAATGCAGGCAAGTAGATCAGCGAGGCCCGCAACAGCCATCGCGCGGAGGTCTCGTTGCGTTCGACGCAGAACGTCACTGCGCAAATCAACTGACCAATGCCCAGCATCGTGGCGAGCGCCCAGTACCACATCACGCCCGGCGTATGCACCGTCAGCAGCAGGCTGGTGGGAATGAGCGCGGTCGCAGCCAGCACGGCTTGCACACCGGCGCGCACGCCGCTCGGATCAACTACCGGCAGCATCAGCATGCCAGCCTTGGCGTATTGCTTGCGATACAGCCAGGCGATTGCCATGAAGTGTGGGAACTGCCACAAAAACACAATCATGAACATCGCCACTGCGCGAATATCGAGCGGCGCGCTCATCGCCGACCAGCCGATCAGCAGCGGCAGCGCGCCCGCGATGGCGCCGACAAACGTATTCACCGGACCAACCACTTTCAGCGGCGTATAGATCCAGACATAGACGACCCACGTCGCCAAGCCCCAGCCAGCCGCCTGCCAATTCACAAGCCATAGCAAATAGCCAACGCCCAGCACAATCGTCAGCGTGGCGAATACCAACACTTCGGCCGTGTGCAGGCGTCCTGATGGCAGCGGACGATCGTTCGTGCGATCCATCAACGCGTCGCGGTCGACTTCCAGCCAGTGATTGAGCGCGCTGGCGCTGGCGGCGACAAACGTGGTGCCGACCAACGCATGCAACAGCAGCCAGGCATCGGGTTGACCCCAGGAGCCTACGAAAGCGGCGACTGCCACCGTAATCAACACCAGCAGCGCGATCTTCGGCTTGGTCAGTTCAACATAATCACGCGCGCGGGCGATCAAGCCATAACGCCCGCGTTCGACTGCGATGGTGGACATACTCATACTGCCAGCCCCTTGACGCGTGCGTCAAAAGGGGCTTTGGAGGACTCCCACTTCAGAAGCCGCCCTGCGCGAACTGCCAGAACGACCGAGGTGGCTAGGATCAACGAACCAACCGCCACGTGTGAAGTGACGATCAACGATTGCACTAAACTATTGGCGGTCACGGTGTAACCTGCCGCGAACTCAAACTGGCCCAGCGCTGCGGGCCAGGCATACTTCGAAACCCAGGTGCCGACGCCGAGCACTAACTGCAACCCGACCATCAGCATTAGCGCGAGTGTGGGCCGCGTCAGCCACGGATCGTTATGCGTTCGTAGCGTCTTATAACCACTGGCCAGCACATGCCCGGCGATCAGCAACGCGGTGATCACATGAAAGAGCACCGCCACGCGAAACCACTGCGGACCCGCATCGACAGGAACGTGCCGGAGCATCGCGCCGAAAACAAGCTGAACGTATGCCAGGACGGCCGTCGTCACGCAGCTAATAAACATCGTGCGTGAAACCACGGTCTGGCTGTCGGTTCGCCAGCGGCGCGAAGCAACCACCGCGACGACCGCCGTGAGCGCAAAGAAGGCAGGTCCCACGCAGCCATGAATCATCGCCAACGTGCGCGCATCAAGCAGAACACGTGCGCCGCCGAGAATGCCTTGAAAGATCACTGCCACCAAGGCGAGTATCGCCAGCACGCGCACCGCATGTGAGCAGTTTGTCAAAAACGCGGATGCAACGCAGCAAATGGATAACATGCCGACGAGCGAAGCGATCAGTCGATGCTTATGCTCGACAAACAGATCGAACGGTCCAAACAACCAGGTCTGCCACGGATACAGGAACAGGTTATAGCCGTAGGTCGAAGGCCAATCAGGCACCGCCATGCCTGCGTCGTACGTCGTGACGAGCGCGCCGACCCAAATCAATGGGAACGTCGCGCAGCACATCACGACCGCCCAGCGATGGGGCCAAGGCGAAGTCGCAATGTCGGGGCGATCGGTCATGATGCGGTCACTGCCAGGCCAGAAGCTGGCGCTTGAGCGAAGCGGCTGCCACAAGCGCGACAGGCCGCCGAAACGAAACCCTTAATGATGATGTGAATCGGCCTGCGGCTCGACCCCCTCGGGCGGCGGCTGCGTTTGTGGGTAGTTATCGGTGCTGACCTCCGGCGAGCCGTAATCGTACGGCCCGCGGTAAACCACCGGCTGAAAGTCGAAGTTGCCGTGCCCCGGCGGGCTCGGCGCCATCCACTCCAAGCTATTCGCCCCCCACGGGTTACGCCCGCAGACCGGTCCATAAAACATGCTGTAGAAGAAATTGAACGCGAAAATCGCCTGGCTGGCGACCATGCCGATCGCACAGATGGTCATGAATTGGTTCATGGGCATCAGGTGCGCGAAGGTCTGATAGTCGTACGGATCGGCCAGACGGCGCGGGAACCCGA
>JAEZGD010000655.1 GCA_023417165.1 Planctomycetota bacterium | reverse complement strand
CGCCAGGCCTCTTCGCCCGCTATACGCAAGGCGCCACCGGGGCGCAGCGTGTCGAGCTTTCGCCGGCGCTGGCGTGGGAGCAAACGCCGCTCGACGCACGCTTCGCCGCCGGGCCGATCGAGGTGATCTGGTCGGGCCGCCTGCTGACGCAAGGCGCCGACAACTATCGGCTGCATATCTATGGCCAAGGGCAAGTCAAGATTGAGTTAGCAGGGCAAACCGTTCTGGAAGGCGAGTCCGATCGCCTGCAATGGTTTTCGACGGCGGCGCTCAAGCTGGAGCACGACTATCACCCGCTGACGATTCACTATCGCCAAGGCGACGACGCCAAACGCCTGCGCGTATTCTGGTCGAGCGACAGTTTTCCGCTTGAACCACTGCCCGCAAAGCAACTGTGGCACGAAAAGCAACTCGCGTCGGCCAGTGCTTCGCATTACGAGCGCGGCGCGCAAGTGGCGCGCTCGCAGCGCTGTGCAGCTTGTCATGCGATTCCTGGCGAGACCGAGGTGCTTGCTGCGCCGGCGCTCGACAAGCTGTATGGCAACATTGACGTGCCATGGCTGCTGCGTTCGCTGGACGAAACGCATTATGGCGCGGCGCACATTTCGCCGGACGAAGCGGCCGACATCGCCGCGGCGCTCACCGGCGGCGCGCAGCCTGCCAAGGCAAAGCCCAACGGCAACGCCAAACAAGGCGAACGCCTGATGCACTCGCTCGGCTGCCTGGCGTGTCACACGCTCGGCGACCAAGGCACGGCCGACCTGTTTGGCGGCGGCGACTTGTCGAACATTGCCAACAAGCGTCCCGCCGGATTCTTCGCCGCGTGGCTAAAGTCGCCAGCCGAGCTGAATCGCGATCATCGTATGCCCGTGTTTGAACTCTCGGGCGGCGAGCGCAACGATCTGGCGGCCTTTTTGGCTCAGCAGAAGCGACCGGCCAAAGCGCCTGCATCTGCGTCGCAGGCTCCCAACGCCGCGCGCGGCAAAGCGTTACTCGCCAGCAAACGCTGCACGAGTTGCCATCACGTGTCGGGCGTCGATGTCCAGGAAAAGTTGGCGTCGCCCAAAAGCGCGGATTGCCGCTTTGTCACGCTGCCTTCAGCCATCGATGCCTCAGCGCGCGAAGCACTGCACGTGTATTTAGCAGCTGCCAAAGATCAAAAACCGCGCACGCCGGCGCTGGATGGCGCACGGCTATTGGCTGAGAAGAACTGCCTCGCGTGTCATGCGCGCGAAGGAGCCGACGGCCTGGCGCCCAAGCTGCTTAAGCTGGCCGAACGCGATGCGGAGTTGACTTCGCTGGTGCCGGCGCTGACGCCGCCTTCACTAGTGGCGGTCGGCGACAAGCTCAACGATACCGTGCTCTTGGCGATGATCAAACGCATGGAGCAGCCGCACCGCGATTACCTGCAGGTGCGGATGCCGCGGTTCGACCTCTCGCAAGACGAACTCGAGGCGCTGCTGGCGTACTTCGTCAGGTATGATCGCATTCCGCCGCAGCCGCCAGACGATCGTGCCCGGCCGCCGCAGAACTTGCCGCCTGCCAAGGACCTGGCCGCGGCTGGCGAGAAGCTGGTCGTCGCGGGAAGTGGCTTCGGCTGCACCAGTTGTCACGCCATCGGCACGTATCAACCGAGCAAAGCACCGATTAATGCCCGCGGTCCAAACCTGTCGGAGATCGGCTTTCGCATTCGGGAGCCGTACTTCTATCGCTGGTGCCAGAACCCCGCCCGCATCATTCCCGGGCAAGAGATGCCTTCGGTCAGCGTGCCGGTCAAAGGCCTGCTGAAAGAGAACCTGCAACATCAACTCGCCGCAGTCTGGCACACGCTCAACACCAAAGGCTTTGAACCCAAGGATGCCGGCCCGCTGCGCATCGTCAGCCAGCCCATGTTCGATCGCTGGGCGCCAGCGGGCAGCAAGGAAGATCGCGGACGCCAAGGCTATGTCGGCGTGGATGTGATCGAGGCGGACGGCGTGCGCTATGTGTCGCCGCTGGTGGTGGCGCTGCCCAATCGCCACAACCTGCTATTCGACTTGGAATCGGGACGCCTGGTGCGTTGGTGGTTAGGCGATTGCATGAGTCAGCATACCAAGGGCAAAACCTGGTATTGGCAAGCCGAAGGCACGGACGTGTTACGCGCTGGCATAACGACTCCCGAGTTGTCGGTAGTGATCGGAGGAAAAGAGTTACTGCCTGCCAAGGTCGGCTTGCATGTTTATGAGCTGGAAGGGTGGGCACTCGATTTTGGTGAGCCGTGGTTTCAGCATCGCCTGACCTTTCTTCGCGAAGGAGTCGCACCCATCACCGTGCGCGTGCGCCAGGCTATCTTGACGGATGGGAGCGCAAACGCCGATGAGCATAACGGCTGGCAGCGTTCGATCCATGTCAGCGGCTTGCCGGTCGGCGCGCGAATCAGGTTGCGCGTCCTTTCGGCAGATCGCATGCGGGATGCCAAAATCGACGACAAAAACGCAGGGAAGCTGACACTCGACGAGCTTCAGCTCCACGCCATGCCAGGCGGCGATCATGGGGGCTTCGTCGGCGGATTTGAGTCGTTGCCTTGGGAGAAAGACGGCTCGGTGCTGTCGGAGCTGGCTACGGACGAAGGCGTGGCGGGAATCACGGTGCTGAGTAGGACGCACTTCAAGCAGGAACGGATGGTCCCGGCAGTCAAAAAGATCGATCTGCAGTGGCGCGATTTGCCCAGTGTTGTGCCAGGCATGCAGATGGAACGGTTGGGCTTGCCGCCTGAACTGCTGATGCCAACCAGCTTCACTTGGCGTGCTGAAGGTAACCTGCTGGTGACTTCCTTGAAGGGCGAAGTCTTTGAACTCTTCAGCGGTGAGATTTTCGAGGATGGTCGCGAACGTTACACCGACTGGCATCAAATCTCGGACGATCTGGCGGCTCCCTATGGGGCGTTTGCGCGGGACGAGAACTCTGTCGATGTGCTGCATAAGCATGGGCTCTTGCGCATCAGCGGCCGCGGCGAACGCCATCAGGTGGCCGCTTCGGGCTGGGGCTTTACCGATGACTATCACGACTGGGCTGTCGGTTTGGTTCCCGATGGGCGAGATGGTTACTACCTGGCGCTACCGTGCCAGCAAGACAACCGCTCGGCCACAGCGGCACGCTATCGCGGACAAGTTCTGCGGTTAACTCCACGCAAGCCAACCGAGGACGACCGCCGCCTGTTCGAAGTTGCGCCGGTCTCGGCCGGGCATCGTTTTCCGATGGGGATCGCCAGGAATCGCGCTGGCGACGTGTTTGTGACCGACAACCAAGGCAATTACAACCCGTTCAACGAACTGAACCACGTGCAGCTTGGCAAGCACTTTGGCTTCGTCAACGCGCTCGATAAGAAGAAGGAGAAGCCGCCCACCACGCCGCCGGCGATCAACATTCCGCATCCTTGGACGCGCAGCGTGAATGGCATCTGCTTTTTAGAAACGCCTGTGAAGCGTGAGATTGAGGAGGAGGCTGAATCCTCGGCGGCGCCTCCAACCGATCTGTGCGAAACCGATCCGAATTCCAAAGTGCCGGAGGACGACTGCCCGTTCAAAGCGATTCCCAAAAAGTCTGGCCAAAGCGAAGCCGAATCATTCGAGCCAGGCCGACTGTGGGGACCGTTCGAAGGGCATTTGATCGGTTGCGAGTACGATACGCGGCGGTTGATTCGCATGAGCCTGCAAAAGGTCGGCGATACGTATCAAGGAGCCTGCTATCCATTCAGCGTCGAGCCGAAGCAAGGCGATAACTTCCTGGGGCCGGTCTCATGCGCGATCGCGCCGACTGGGGCGCTCTACATCGGCAGTATTCGCGACAGTGGTTGGGGCGGCGGCGCGAACGTCGGCGAAATCGTGCGGATCGCGCCGCCGGAGTCGCCGGAATCATTGCCCGCTGGCATCGCCGCAGTAACAGCGAATAAAGACGGTTTTGTGATCACGTTCACGCGGCCCATCGATCCCAAGCTGGCGGCGGACCCGAAGAGCTACTCGCTCGAGTCGTACACGCGCGAGTCGACGCCGGCCTATGGCGGTCCCGATTTGCAGCGCCGCGGCGAGACGATCGCCGGCGTGACGGTGGCCGAGGATCGTCGTAGCGTGCAGCTCAAGCTCGACACGCTTCGCACCGGCTTTGTGTACGAGTTCCACCTGAAGAAGTTGGTCACCACGCCCGGCGAGTTTTTCCCGGCGGAAGCGTATTACACGCTGAACGTGGTTCCGTAGGGTGCGACTTGTAGGGTGTGGCGAGTCCGCGAGCCGCACCGGCGGGAGAACGACGAATGTCGAAATCTAAATGTCGAAAGAATGACGAATGCCCAAGCACGAATGACCAAGAACTAAGGTACGTTCGATGAGTGTTCTCGAAGATCAGCCCAGTGTCGCACCGCAGGAGTCATCGCCGCGGCAGTTGCTGGTGTTTGCCGACGACTGGGGGCGGCATCCTTCGAGCTGCCAACACCTCGTGCGCCGGCTCCTGCCGCAACTGCCGACGCTGTGGATCAACACCATCGGCACGCGCAAGCCGCGCTTGGATCTGGCGACGCTGCGTCGCGGCTGGGAGAAACTGCAAGCGTGGAGGAAGAGGGGAGAGGGGAGAAGGGACAGGGGACAGCCGGCAGGAGCGGGGGCAAGTCCGGGTGCCACTGGCGTCACGGCTGAGCGTTTAAGTCACCTGCGCGTTGTTTCGCCGCTGATGTGGCCGTATTTCACGCGTACGCATGATCGCTGGCTCAATCGGCGCTTACTCACGCGGGTGATCGCGCCGCTGCTGGCCGATGCGGCTCACACTACGGCCATCACCACGCTGCCGATCACGGCCGACCTGGTCGGCGCGCTGCCGGTACAGAAGTGGATCTATTATTGCGTTGACGATTTCAGCCAGTGGCCGGGCCTCGATGGCCAGACGCTGGAACAGATGGAGCGCGCTCTGGTCGCGCGCGTCGATGGCGTGGTTGCTGCCAGCGCGGTGCTGCAAGCGCGTTTGCGTTCGCTGGGGCGCAGCGAAGTGCCGCTACTCACACATGGCGTCGATCTGGAGCATTGGCAATCCAGCGCTGCCAGCAACGCTGAGTTGTGGCCCGAACTGCCGCGGCCTTGGATCGTCTTTTGGGGCTTAATCGATCGCCGCTTGGATGTGACGTGGCTCAAGGCGCTGGGCGAGCAGCTTCAGCGGGGAACGATTCTGCTCGTCGGGCCGACGCAGGATCCTGATCCGCAACTGGCCGAACTGCCGCGCGTGGCGCTGCGGCCTGCGCTCGCCTTTGATGAGCTTCCTGCGCTTGCGCGCGAGGCGAGCGTCCTGGTTATGCCGTATGCCGACTTGCCGGTGACGCGAGCGATGCAGCCGCTGAAGTTGCTCGAATACCTCGCGACCGGCAAGCCCGTCGTCGTGCGCGAATTGCCGGCAGTCGCCGAGTGGCGCGACGCACTCGATGCGTGTAACGATGCGGACCTTTTCGTGCAGACGACGCTTGCCCGGCTGGGAACCTCGCTGCCTTCCACGCAGGAGCACGCCCGGGCGCGGCTTGCTGATCACTCGTGGCGCGCGAAAGCGCGTGAGCTGCTGCGGTGGTTATAGAAAGTGAAGCGGGACGAAGCACGGCTTCGTCCTACGAATCAGCGCTTCGCCTGGGCGGCGCATTGCTTGAGCAGCAGGTACATCTCGCCATGATGGCGGGCTTCGTCGTGCAGGCCATGCAGAATGCCACGCGGCAAGTTCCAGCCTTCCGCCGGCGCGTCGATGTTCAGCAAGACATCAGCCGGCGCGGCTTCTAATAATTCAATCAGTCGCGGCAGCTGATCGGCCAATCGCTGGCGAACTTCGGCCAAATCTGGCCACGTCGTCGTTTCGCGAACGGGGCGGCAATCCTGGCTGAACGTTTCGGCCCAGCCAGGCGGAAGTTCGCTCTGTCCGGTCAGCGGTTCGACGATCAACACATCGGCGACCCACAGCACATGCCCGGCATGCCACAGCACGTGGTTCGACAAGCCCGGCGGCGCCCAACGCTGCCAGGCGTCGGGCACCTGCTCGATCAAGCGCAGCGTGCAGCCGCGCACTTGCTTGGCGAGTTCGATGAACGGAAGGCTGGCCGTGTTCATAGGTGCGAAGCTAATTCCCGCTTCGCAGCAGCGGCGGCAGCGAAGTGCACATGTAATA
>JAEZGD010000630.1 GCA_023417165.1 Planctomycetota bacterium | reverse complement strand
AGCGTGGGTGGCGTGGCGCGATTTCATCAGATGTTTCAGCCGCTGCTGTTCGAGGTGCTGCGGCTGCCTGCGCCCGATGCCTATCGCTTACCGCCCAACGTCACAACCGAGACCGCTTGTGCGTTTTATTTGCAGCAGCTCGAAGACCTGTTGCGCGAACATCATGCAGAGATCGCGGCGCTCGTCATCGAACCGCTGGTTCAATGCGCCGCAGGCATGCTGATGCATCCGACGGGCTACTTGCGCGGCGTGCGCGAGCTAACCCGCAAATACAATGTGCTGCTAATTGCCGACGAGGTCGCGGTCGGCATGGGACGCACAGGCCGAATGTTCGCCTGCCAGCGTGAAGACGTCGTGCCCGACTTTCTTTGCTTGGCGAAGGGGCTGACCGGCGGTTATATGCCGGTCGCGGCCACGTTGACCACAACCGAGGTGTGGAACGCCTTTTTGGGCACCTATGCCGAGTCAAAGTCGTTCTTTCATGGCCACACGTATGGCGGCAACCCGCTAGGCTGCGCTGTGGCGCTTGCCACGCTCGAGGTTTTTGAAGACGAAAGCACGCTCATGGCGCTCACGCCCAAGATCGAACGCCTCGGCGAACAACTGGCGCGCATCGCGCAGCATCCGCACGTCGGCGATGTCCGCCAATGCGGCTTGATCGGCGCTGTCGAATTGGTCCAGGATCGCGCGACAAAGACGCCGTTTCCGTGGTCAGAAAAACGGGGCATGCGGGTCTGCGAGCACGCACTGCAACAAGGCGTGTGGCTGCGACCACTGGGCAATGTGCTGGTCATTATGCCGCCGCTCGCGGTCTCACTGGCGGAGCTTGATCGCATTTGCACCGCCGTTGAAGCAGGCATTCATGCGACGCTTGCGTCTGACCAAGCCACAGGCTCGGCTTAGTCCGGCAAACGAAAGGCAGCCAGCAAAAAGCCGAGAAAACCAGCGCCGACCAAGATGATCCGGCTGGCATCGTCCGGCATAGCTGCCAAATAACTGTTGACGCGGGAGAGACAGGCATCAACGCTGCCATAGACAATGGCAGCGAGCATCAAGAAAGAGATCAGACCGTACACGACCTGATCTTTTGTATAACTGAACATCCCTGCTAACCCAAAAACCGCAATCCAGCCAACAGACAGGGGAAATGGCGAGCAAAGCTCGCAAGCGAGGCCGACGGGGCTCGAACCCGCAACCACCGGATCGACAGTCCGGTACTCTAACCAATTGAGCTACGGCCCCTTGCCGCTGAGTTGTTGAATCTTATCACGACATTTTGGCTGTGCAAGTACCTAGACGCATTCCTACCCAGGAAAGTTCAGGGCGCGACTCTACGTTCGCTAAATCCGCTCTCTATCACGTGTTCGGCAAATCCTCTGCCTGCATGCAACTAGTGACCTAGACTTCGATTAGGTCTCTGAGGGGGAGGGAGGATTTATGCTCGAATATGTATTCGCGATGGGCCAGTTATTCGTTGAAAACGTCACCCGGCTGGACAAGACCCAGTGGCTTTGGCTCTCGGGCATTGTGGTGACGGTGGGCTTCTTCTGCATGCGTGGTTTCGGCTCACGCACCAACTACTAAACACCTCCCGCCAGAGGGGTGCGACGCCTGATAGCGCATTGCGACCTATGCTTTGGTAACCCGCTCGATCGATACCTTCCCGCCCGCCTAGGTGCGAACAGCCATGGACTTTGCAGCACTCACCATCCCTGCACCCGTCGCCCTCGCTGCTGTAGCGGTCGTGGGATATCTCTTTGGCCGGCGTCGCACGACCGATCAAACCGAACTGACACATGCCCGGCGAGAACTCAAACGCGCCAAGGCGGTGATTCGCGAGTTGGAAGCGATCTCGCAGCACGTACGCACCAGCCTGAGCCAGCATCAAGAGAGCATGCTGACCTTTAAAGATCGCCTGGCGAACTTGGGCGGCGACAATCAGGGCCAAGCCTGGCAACAACTGTGCGACGAAGCCGAGCGCATCGTACGCCCCACGTTGAAGCTCTCGAACGAGATCGCCCAGGCGTACGACGAGATCCGCCAGCAGACGCACTTGCTGATGACCTTTACGGAAGTACGCACTGATCCGTTGACTGGCGTCAGCAATCGGCGCGCGCTCGACGAAACGCTGAATAACCTGTTTGCGATGAAGTCGCGTTATCAGACCAGCTTCTCGCTCGTCATTGTCGATATCGATCTCCTCAAGCAGGTCAACGATCGCCAAGGCCATCTATATGGCGACAACGTACTGCGCGAGGTGGCGCTGCATTTGGACGATTGCGTGCGCGAGACCGACCTAGTCGCGCGCTTTGGCGGTGAAGAGTTTGTCTTGATCTTGCCAGAGACGGATTTAGCCGGCGCTTGCATCTTGGCCGACCGCGTGCGCGCCCTGATTGCCGAAAAGATGCGCATCACCATCAGCGGCGGCGTGGCGACTGTGGTGGAGGGCGACACGCCTGGCTCCATCCTGGCGCGGGCCGATTCTGCGTTGTACTCGGCCAAGTCCGCGGGGCGCAATCGCATCTTCCGTCACGAAGGGACTCGCATCGAACCGGTGACGGGCACACCACTGGCCGATTACCAGGCCATTCCCAACGTCGTCGGTCGCCGCGAAGACAACGAACTGCGGTCGTTTGTGCCGCAGCATGTGAGCTAACACGGCAATATCTGACTGCTCGCAGAATCGCTTCTAGAACAGCGATTCACTCGGCCGAAAGCCCAGCGAGCGGACCGTCTCGCGATCGCGAATCGCCTGCAATTCATAGGACATGCGCGTGATCGACGCGTCGGCCTGGGCCTTGGCTTCCGTCTCTTTCGCCAGCGCATCGAGCACCAGCGAGCGGTGGTAATAGATGACCGCGAGGTTATGCCGATAAGCGTGCAAGAGATATTCTTGGTGGCGCTCGTCGATGGCGCGATCGCGAATGTCCCGTTCTTGCTGAGCCTGCGCCTGTTGCAACAGCAGGACCGCAGCATTCATATCGACGAGCGCTTCGTTGAGCTTGCCTTGGCGAAAGTGGATGTAGCCGCGCGTATCAAGCAGCCCTCCCTCGGTCGGAAAGCGTTCGAGCGCTTTGTTGATCAAGACCAGTGCTTCGTCGAGATCTTGATTCGCGAGCGCCTGAAAGTACGCGACCGAGTTCCAATAGTTGGGAAGCGCCGCAGACTCCGCCTGCTCGGCTTCTTGCAGCTTTTCCTTCCATATTTTGACCGCTTCGCCACCTTTGCCTGCGTGCACGAGTGCTTTGGAATAGGCGTCGCATACGGTCATCCGATCCGGCGCACTTTGATAGGCAAGTTTGGCATCGGCCAGCGCGGCCTCGATATTGTCTTGTAACAGATACTGTTCGGAGCGCAGCACCAGGTAGTCGGGCTGGTTCGGCGCCCACGACAGCGCAGCGGTGTACTTCTCGATCGCCTTGGCGGGCTGTTTATCCCAAGCGGCGTCTTGTCCGGCCGCTGCGTACCAGGCGGCAATCTCTAACCGCGTGCCGAAGAAGCAGAGCGGCCCCAAAACTAGCAGCAAAGTAATGAATAGCGCCAGGCGATTCGCCCAACGGGGACCACCCATCGCATTTGGGGCGGACGGCAGGGGACGCATCGTAGTGGTCGTAGTAGTGCTCATGCCATCGTAACCCTATCGCTCCTGCGACTCGACGACAAGCGGTAGCGTTGACCGGGTCCGCATTCATCAACAGTCCTCGAACGAATTCGGAAAAAGCTTCGTACTATTTGTGCGGTCCTGCGCGGCTAGCTTGCAAATCCCAATGCGCTGGGGCATGTTAATGGAAGATTAACGATGAGGCCGGGCGTTGGCCTGGCCCACAATGCTGCTGGTTCTAAGTAGGGAAGGAGTGTTCTATGCCGCTCTACGAGGTTGAAACCGACGCCCATATCATCATTACCTGGGCCGGCGATGAAGAAGCAGCGCGAGGAGTTGTCACGGGCGCGTATCCCACTGACAAAGTGTTGCGCATGACCAAACGCCCACGTGATACCTGGGTTATCTCCAAAGGCGCGCTCGGTATCGCTGGCAAGACTGACGTCTGTAATACAGCACGCGACTGTCTGGCCAAGGCCGCAGGCGATAAAGTCCACGCCATCCGCCTGTACATGCATGAAACAGGCAGCGACCTGGAGGCTGCACGCAAGGTCGTCGAGTCGAATATGGTGATGGGCTGGTAAGCAACCGCGCAGTCGTCGCTTGATATTCCACGGTTCTTTTTAGGCCGGTCCGCGAGGACCGGTTTTTTTGCGCCTCGAGAGAAGGCCAATCTGAAAAGCGACTCGCCAAGGCGACTTCGGCGTTAATCGCATCTAGCCGAAAGAATCTTCGCGAAATTATCTTTGCTTTTAAATTATATAGTCCGCTAGAATGCGCCGCGGTGGGGCAGTCCGCTTCTCTCTTCCACCCCAGGACGCTTCTATGTCCACGACCTCTGTCGATGTGAAGCGCGGCTTCACGCTGGTTGAGTTACTGGTGGTCATCGCCATCATCGGAGTGCTGGTTGCGTTGCTGCTGCCTGCCGTTCAAGCCGCCCGTGAATCGGCGCGGCGCATGCAATGCACCAACCATATGAAACAGATGGTGCTGGCGACTCATAATTGCCACGACACCTACGGCTACATGCCAGCCTTTGGCTATGCGTGGCCCAAGGGCAGCACGACCTTGCGTCAATCTTCAACCTTCTGGTCGATCTTGCCGTATCTCGAGCAGGTCAACACATACAACTCGATGCCTGCGGCGCAAACGTCAAGTGCTTACTTCAACGGCGCTGGTATTCCGATTTCGATCAGCGTGTTTACTTGCTCGTCGGACAGTAGCGGCATTAACAAGAGCGGGCAGGGGGCAGGCTGGAATCTCAACAGTTACAACGTCAATGGCGAGGTATGGTCGATTGGCGATTACCCGACGATGGCCACCTTTACCGACGGCACGTCCAACACCGTGCTGTTTGTCGAACATCTGGCTTTATGCCGCAATCCTGCCGGCGGCAACAACGCTACCGATGGGCGCAGCGTTTGGCCCGCGGTGAATCTGACCACCGGCGATCCGATTGTGTATTGGCCGAACGCCGCGGTATCGAATGCTGTTCCGCCGGGGTTTCCCGGATTTGCGACGCAGTATTCCACCGCCAAGATTCCTGATCCGGCCAATGGCAATGTGCCCAGTTGGAAAGCGCCGCAGGCCGCTCCTCGTCTAGGAACCTCTGGCAATTGCGATCCGCTGACCGCCAACTCGGGACATCCCAGTTCGGTCGTCGTGGGCTTGGCGGATGGTAG
>JAEZGD010000615.1 GCA_023417165.1 Planctomycetota bacterium | reverse complement strand
CGCAATATGCCGACCGCTGGGCAAAGTGCCACCACCGCCGCCGCCGATCAGGATCGGCAAGTTGTTGGGATCATGGCGATTGCCGTCCGACATACCGCAACCCAACAGAATCATCGAATTGTCGAGCAGGTTGCTGTCCCCTTCAGGAATCGCGCGCAGCTTTTCGAGCAGATACGCATACTGTTCGACATGCCAGCGCGTGACACGCTTGTACTGATCGATTTTGTCTTCTTTGTTCTCGTGGTGCGACAGTTCGTGATGGCTGCCGCGCACGCCGTCGACGAACGAGAAGTTGCGCCCCGACACGTCGTTGGCGAACATGAACGAGATCACGCGTGTGGAATCGGTCTGAAACGCCAGCACCATCAAGTCCAGCATCAAGCGAATATGATCGCGGAAGTGATCGGGAATCTCCTCGCCCGGCGGCGCGGCATTAGCGGTGGCATTCGGCTTCCAGCCGCGCGGATCGGGCTTCGCGAAGAACTCAATGCGTTTCTCGACGGCGCGAATCGAATCCATGTACTCGTCCAGCTTGAACTGGTCGTCGCGACCGAGCTTCGTGCGCAGTTTCTTGGCGTCTTGCAGCGTCAGGTCGAGCAAGCTGCGATCGTCTTCCAGCTTCGAGCCGGCGGCCGTCTTGTTGCCTGCGGCATCGCGCGCGCCAAACAAACGCTCGTATACCAAACGCGGATTAATCTCCTTCGCCACGGGGCGATTCTCGGCCTGCCACGAAATGTACGAACCATACAGCCGCGTATAGCCGACATTGCTATCGATGCCGGAGATCACCGGATCGATCGCCAGTTCCAGCGAAGGGAGCGGCGTCAAATGGCCGATCTGCTGCGCGGCGTACTGATCCATCGAGATGCCGCCGCTGGAAATCTCTTTGCCGGTCGTTTTCCGCACCTTCAAGCCAGTCAAAAAGTTGGCCGTCTTGGCATAGTGGCCATCGCCTTCGCGGCTGTGCTGCTTGTCGAGGTTCGACACTACCAGCACGCGATCCTTCACCGCCGCGATCGGTTCCAGCGAGAACGGCAGCTCATAGTTCTCGCCGGTCTGCTTGGGAATCCATGCGTCTTGCCACACGCCATTGGGAAAATACAGCGCCGCCATGCGGACCGGCGGCTTGGCTGCACTGGCCGCGCGGGCGCGTTGCGGCAACATCGCATTCATCAGCGGCAGACCAATGGCCACGCCAGCGCCACGCAGCAGCGTACGACGCGAAATCGGAAAGTCGTTGTAGGACATGTTGGCTCTCCATAACAGGCAGGACCAGCGCCTGCCTTCTGCTCGTGGCGGGAATTACTTCTTCGCGTACCGATGTTGAAAGGGATAACTCAGCACAATCTGCTCGATCAGGATGTGCGCGCGGTAGTCGTTAGCGGCCAAGGCTTTCATGGCGTCGTCGACCACGCACTGGTCGAAGCGGTTCAGCTCGCGCCCCAGCGCGTAACCTAACATCTTCTTCGACAAATGCCGCAGCACTTCCTGCTTCCGTTTGACCAGCAAGAGCTTCAGTTCGTGCGGATTGCGGAACTCTTCGCCGGAAGGCAGTCTGCCAGTCGAGTCGATCGGCTGGCCGTTCAAGTCGTTACGCCAGCGGCCAATCGCATCGAAGTTCTCGAGTCCAAATCCCAGCGGGTCCATCCGGGCGTGGCAAGCGGCGCATTCGCTCTTAGTACGATGCAGTTCCAGTTGTTGACGCAGCGTCAGGCCATCTTTGGGGCTGTCGTCCTCAGGCAACGTGCCAGCATCTGGCGGCGGAGGCGGCACGCGCGAGCCGAGCAGTTCTTCCGACACAAACCGACCACGCAGCACCGGACTGGTGCGCAACGGATAGGACGACGCCGTCAGCACGCTGGCATGCGTCACTAGCCCGCCACGATTGGGATCAGCGAGCGCCACGCGTCGCAGTTCGCTCCCTTGCACGTCGCCAATGCCGTAATGCTTCGCCAAGCGTTCGTTCAGGAAGGTGTAGTCCGCGTGTAGCAGTTCGATCAGCGGACGATCTTCGCGGAAGACTTCTTGAAAGAACAGCACCGTTTCGCCACGCATGGCGGCAGCGAGTTCGGCATCGAACTCCGGGAACTTGTTGGCATCCGGCTTAACGGTGCCGCCGAGCCCGCCCAGGTTCAGCCACTGGATACAGAAATTCTCCCCGAGCCCTTTCGAGCGCGAATCCTTGAGCATGCGACGGACTTGCCCGCGCAGTACTTCGGGATCGTGCAGTTGCTCGCTGGCGGCCAGCGCCAGCAATTCGTCATCGGGCAACGACGACCACAAAAAGTACGACAGCCGCGAGGCGAGCGGATACCCGCCCAGGCGATACACGCCTTCAGCTTCCGGCTCGGGCTCGATCAGGAACAAAAAGTGAGGCGAAACCAGCACTGCCTTCAGTGCCAATCGCACCGCAGGGACAAAGCCATCGCCGCGCTGGTCGGCGCGATCGAACATCGTCAGCAGGCGTTCGACTTCTTCGTCGGTCACAGGACGACGAAAGGCCTTTTGCGCAAACTGCCGCACGATTTGCCTCGCGGCTTCACGAGATGAAAGCGTTTCGCTCGGCGTCGCAATCAAGATCCGCTCGCGTGCCGCAGCCAACTCCGGCGTGCTCGCTTGCGCGGCTTCGTCCGGCAGCACCGCCGCAATCACATGGTTGGCGGCTTCCAGATACTTCTCCATCAGGATCGCGGACGAGAACAATGCGTCGCCGCTGGTATCGAAGCCTTCACCGCCAGCGCCGTCCGAGGGGAACGAATCGCCAGGCCGCAGGTCAACGCCGACCAGATCGCGCACGCTATTGTTGTATTCGGCACGATTGAGCCGGCGGCTCATGACGTGCCCTTTGTAGAAGTTCTGCGTCTCGTCGGTGGCGAGCTGGTCGCACTCTTTAGTCTGCGGCAGCGACTTCACCCACGCGAACATCCGCTCGCGCTCGGCGTCGGACATGGCTGGCTCGCCTTCAGGCGGCATTTCCTTGGCGTGTACCCGTTTGGTCACGCGCTCCCACAGATCATTGCGTCGGATTGCGCCCTTGTGGTCGCGCAGACGCGTCAGATCGAGATCGCCTTCTTTCTTTTGATCGTTGTGGCACTTGATGCAATGCGTTTCGAGCAGCGGTTTGATCTCGGACTCAAACGGCTTCGGATCGGCAGCCAAGACTGGTCCCGCGGCCAGCACCAGCAGGCTCAAGCAACAGCAATAGAGACACTTAGAAATCGGCATGGCGGTTCGGCAGGAGGGAGGCGAGCTGGGATGTTTAGTCTAACGAAATAGCAATCAACTTCCAATCCGAACCATCGCGCGTGCAGGGGTTGTGTAGGAGCGAAATACGTAAATTATGCCTGGATTTTCGCGTTCGTCTCATGGCGGTAACTCATTGATGAACAAGCCTTTAATGGCAACGCCTGGTCCGCATCGCGCGCCAGAATATGCCTGGCGATTGGCGAGGACTGTGCAGGCCACTAACGGGTGGTTGGTGCGTGCTGGGTTTCACGAGTGTACGGGTTCGTGAAATGTTAGCGCGCATCGATTAAGGAATTATATAGCCGAACGTGCGCAAAAATTGTGCGACAGCTAAGAGAGGTAGCCCGATGATGGCGGTGTGGTCGCGGCTTTCGATCGCGTCGAACAACGTGATGCCGCGGCATTCGAGCTTGTACGAACCGACGCAGTCCCAGGGCTCGTCGGCTAACAGGTAACGCTCGATCTCGTCGGCCGTCAGAGAACGCATCGTCAGCCGCGTCGTATCGAGATGCGTAGTCACGTCCTTGCCGCCGGGCGTCACGATGCAGACGGCCGTATGCAGTTCGTGCGTCTTGCCAGCAAGTTGCGCCAGTTGCTCGCGCGCCGCCTCCAGGCTGCCAGGCTTGTGCAATTGGTGGCCTTCGCAAGCGCAGGTCTGATCGCTGCCCAGGATCACCGCGTCAGGATAGGTGCCGCTCAGGCTGCGCGCCTTCGCTTCGGCCAAATAGATGGCTAACTCGCCTGGCGAGCGCGCGGCGTCTTTAAGCGCTTCTTCGTCGACCGCCGGAGCGACCGCGCTGAACGGCACTCCCAACCGCGCGAGCAGCTCGCGCCGATAACGCGAAGTGCTTGCTAAAATGAGCGGGGCAGGGGAGGGGCGGCTCATGGCTTGGAAGGCCGCGGCTCGGCGATTGGAAAATCGCACAGCGGCTTACTCCGCGTCGGCTCGGCCAGCACTTCGGCTAAGGTGCTGCTCGCGAAGGCTTGCTCGACCAGCGCCAGCGCGGAATCCAAGCGGCGATGCAGTGGGCAAAGATTCGCGCCGTGGCTTTTCAGCCCTAGCGGGCATGTTTGAATGCGACCGATCGGTTCGACCGCGTTGACCACTTCCAGAATGGTCAACTCGGCCGGCGTTTTGATCAGCGTCATGCCGCCGCCGATGCCCCGCTGCGAATGCACGATGCCGGTCCGCACCAGGTTCTGTAGCACCTTGCTGAGATAGGCTTTGGGGACCAGCGTTGCGGTAGCGATTTGCTCGGTCGTGCACGCCCGCGGCGCTTCATGTGCGAGAAAAACCACCGCTCGCAACGCGTATTCGACCGTTTGAGAGAACATGCAC
>JAEZGD010000351.1 GCA_023417165.1 Planctomycetota bacterium | reverse complement strand
TTCAGGTCCGGGTCGTGTCGTTCTCACAAGAACTTAAAGATGTGTCTGTCGAGATGGACCTGACGATCGACAAAGGGCCGCCGCGCAAATTTATCGCGACGCCCAGTGGGAACGAACTGTACGTCATCAAAGCGGTGCCGCGGCCCCGGGGCCAGCAGGCTCCGCCGCGGCGCATCGTCGCGCGCATGTCGTTTGCCTCTGGCAATATGACGGGCATCATCGAAGATCGCGAGTTCAAAATTTCCGGCACCACTCTGCGCCTGGCGGACGTCGAAGTGATGGACCTGGACCGCACGTGGAACATCAAACTCCAGCAAGGGAAAACCGCAACAGGAACCCCCGAGGGACTCAGCGATGTCTCGGTCCAATTCGGCAGCTTTGCGGTGAAGGTGGATCTGCGACACGCCAGCAGCGTTCATCTGCAACCCTTGCCCCAGGATGAATCGCAGTTAACGTACTCGCTAGTCGTTCGCAGCGCCGAACAGAAGCTGCATGAATCGATAGGCTGGCTGCGCACTAGCGACGGCACCAGCCAGCCCCGCCCTGGTATGTCGGTGCCCTGGACGACCTACCGGGGAAGGCAGCAGGTGCTCGAGGTGCCCAGTAAAGTGGCGGATGCCTGTCTGGGCAAGGGCGGGCAGTATCTGCTTTTGTATCTGAAGAACGCGCGCAAGATCGCCGTGTATGATGCCAACGAAGCCAAGATTATCAAACACCTGTCGATCGCGGCCGACGACGCGCTGATGGCGGCGAGTCTCGACAAACTCGTCGTCGTTTCTCCCCGCAACAATGTGATTGAGATCTGGTCCCTTGATACCTTAGAGCGCGAGCGCACGGAGACGCTCTCGGTGGGCGTGGTCAAAGCGATTGCTCTGGGATATGCATCGCATGGCCCGTTGCTCATTCATAGCGCCGCAGGCACCGACGCGCTGTCGCAGGCCAGCTACGCCTTCTACGATCTGAAAACGTTGCAGCCGCTACCCATTGAGAATGTGCGCGCGAACAACACCAGGTATCGCGACGTTGTCCATCTTCGCGCCTCGGCGACGGGCGATGTGTTTGGGGTGTGGGCCAGCGGCCGCTCGCCGCAGGGGATGGAAACGATGGTTCTGGATGGGAATCACGTGACGACGACGTATCAGCACAAGTCGGCGGATTATGTCGTGCCGACGTACGATGGCGCGGTCATTGCCACCGGTTCGGCCGGTCTCCACACGTCTGACCTTTCTGAGGAGAGCCAGCGTGGAGAGCAGAATCGTCCGTTGATTCCCAGCACCCATCCGCGGTTCATCCTGGCTTTACCGGAGCCCAATTATGCCGGTATCGATGATCCTCTTCAGACAAGGGCGGTGGTGCGGGTGGTCGACTCTGTTCAATATCTGGCGCGACTGCCCGAACTGGAACTGGGAAAACTCGATTCCGCCGCGGCGAGTCAAACTCCAAGTGATTTTACGCTCGATAAACGTGTGTTCTATATTCACCAAATCGGGCAGGTGGTCTCCATTCCCTATACCAACGATCGGCTCATTGTTCAGCCGTTCGATTTGCAGAAGTCATTAGTAGACATCCACAATTACCTGATTGTCCTCTCCACGCCGCCGGTCTGGTTTGAAAAGGGAACGACCTTTCGCTACTCCATGCAGGCGATGGCTCGTCGAGGCGCCGTCGAGATGAAACTCGCCAGCGGTCCGCCAGGCATGACGATGATTGGGCGCGAGATCACGTGGGAGGTGCCCGCCTCGTTTCCGGAAGAGTCCGTCAACGTGGTCGTGGATGTTGCTTCCAGCCAAGGACAACGAATTCGGCATGTGTTCAAGCTGCGCCCGCGGCTGAAGAAGTAGCCGCCGCGCGTCGTGGTGCTGACTGTTTTTATTCGCGATGAGGATTTGAGTTTTGGCTAAGATTGGTTTCAACGGCCCACTGGCATCAGGGCCGATTGCGTGGATTGGCAGCGCGCTGGCGACGATGCTTGGCGTCATTCTTCTCGGCCTGTTATTCAGTCCCGGCAAGGCGGATCCGCCGCCGGTCGCGGCAGCGCCGAGCGAGCCCGCGCCGGCCGCTCAACCTGCATCGCCCGGCGAGCAGCTTCCGCCTGCGCCGCCTGCCGTGGCGCCCAGTGCACCTATGACGCCCGTCGCACCGCCTGCGCCAGTTGCGGTGGATCAGAGTTCCGCCACGGTCATTGATCTGCTGGCGATGCTCAACCTGAAAACCGACGTGAAATTGGGGACGGCGAGAATCCGTAACGGCGTGCTCTCGACCAGCGCTGAGGACATCCGCACGTTGGTGAGCATTCCTTACGATTTGCCACCGCAGTATGAACTGGAAATGTTGGTGACGCGCGTCACTGGCAGCGATGGATTCATCCTGGGACTGAACATGAACTCGCAGCCGTGCATGCTCACCATCGACGGCTGGCCGACAACGGGCGGGCCGTGGGCGACGCTGCAACAACTCGACGGTAAAGGCCCGCTAGACGCCGACTTTCCCGGCGTGCGCTATGTGGGAGAGCTGCTGAAGCAGGGCCAGCCATCGCGCGTGCGGCTCAAAGTCGATGGTATGAAGTACGACCTGCGCGTCGATGACTTGCAGGTGCTCGATGGCGATGCCACTGGCCGCACGCTCAGTCGTGCTCGGTTCTACAACAACCGCGACTACGAGCACCGTCCCTTCGTCGCCAGCTACGAATCGCACTTCACGATCGAGTCAATAACGCTACGCGTGCCGTAGTATTCTTCCGTTACTAGCCCGAAGCGCGAGCGAGAGAAGGGTTATGCGTGAACCCTCTTGCCGCCTCGCGTACCGGTTGAGACTCGCCGGCGAGTTATAGCGCATAGTGATAGAGCGTCTTTGCAACTCGCCGTGCCTGATCTTGGAATCTCTCGGCAAGTCTCGCCACACACCGCTTGAATCGCTCGTGGATGCAAGCGCGCGAGGAACTCACGGCGACAGTAAGTTGCCACATACCTCCATCCTCGCTGGCGCGTCGGGCTAGTAGTTGCTGGGTTCTGCAAGCAAAGCGTCGAGGTGAGCAGTCG
>JAEZGD010000410.1 GCA_023417165.1 Planctomycetota bacterium | reverse complement strand
GCGCAAACCTATAGCGATGCTCCCGACAATCGCCGGGTGCAGATCGGTTGGGCGCGCGGCGTTGAGTTTCGCAACATGCCCTTCAATCAGCAAATGACGATTCCCGTCGAACTAGAATTGCGACAACTCGGCGATCAGATTCGCTTAACCGCCACTCCCGTCGCCGAACTGGAGACACTGGCAGCTACCAACGAATCGCCCTTGGGCGACAATGGCGAGCTAACGTCCGATACGGCGCGCATTGCACTTACCATCACGCCTGCAAAAAAGCCCGGCCAAGTCAGCATCCTCGTTCGCGGTCTGCCCGTGGTATGCGATTTTGCCGCGAAAACGATACGTTGCAAGGATGTGGTTGCACCGCTGGAGCTTAATGGCCACGACCAAGTGCAACTCGACATGCTGCTCGATCGCGGCTCGCTGGAGATCTTCGTCAACCAAGGGCTGACCGCTATCTCGATCGGCCATGACTTTTCCACGGCGCCAAAGCAGTTGCAAATCAAAGCCTCAGGCGATGCGCCAAAGCTGCAAGGGCCGACCGTGCGCGAACTGACCTCGGTATGGAAACGCTAGTCGCGCATTGCATCGGCTCAGCACCCCCGTTATGGTGACGATCCTTTCCGAACTCTCTTCGTGACACGGGGACGGACATGCAACGCTGGTTGTTATCTGCGATGACCTTGTGGCTGCTCGCTTGCTGCACTAGTTGCGACAACTCGGGCGGCGTGGTCACGCGCACGCCTGGCGAAGCCGATGCGACGGCCAAGAAGGGCGTGATTGGCGTCTCGGTGCTGACGCTGACGAATCCCTTTTTCAAAGAGATTGGCGACACGATCGCCGCCGAGGCTGCCAAGCATGGCTACGACACCATTGTCGTCAGTGGCGAAGGGGACGTCGCCCGGCAGCAGAATCAGATCGACGACTTTTTGGTGCGCGGCTGCGCAGCGATTGTGCTGTGCCCCTGCGATTCGCGTGCGATTGGCCCGCCGATCAAGAAGTGCAATGCCGCTGGCGTGCCGGTCTTTACCGCCGACATTGCCACGCTGGCCGAAGACGCATATGTCGTCACGCATATCGCCACCGACAACTATGGCGGCGGCAAGCAAGCCGGCGTCGCGATGATCGAAGCGCTCGGTAAAGCTGGTGGCAAGGTCGTGATCTTGGACTTCAAGTCGGCCGAGTCGTGCATCCTACGCGTGCAAGGCTTCAAAGAAGTGATCGACGCTCACAACGCCGAGCATCCGCAAGCGAAGATCGTCGTCGTCTCGGAACTTCCCAGCGGCGGCGCGAAGGATATCGGCTTCAAGGCGGCCGAAGACGCGCTACAAGCGCATCCCGATCTGGCAGGCATTTTTGCCATCAATGATCCGGCGGCGCTAGGGGCTCGCGCGGCTTTGGAAAAGGCCGAGAAAACGCAGCAGGTGAAGATCATTGGCTTCGATGGTCAGCTCCCCGGCAAGCAGGCGATCAAGGATGGCAAGATTTACGCCGATCCGATTCAGTTTCCCGATCGCATCGGCTCGATCACGGTCGACTGCATCATGCGTTACTTCGCCGGCGAGAAACTGCCGCCTGAGCAATTGATTCCGACCGAGCTTTATCGCCAGGCCGATGGCGAGCGCGACCCTTTATTGCAATAGGATCTATCCGCATGAAGCGCGCCTGGATCAACGACTATGGCATGGCTGGGGTGCTCTTGGCCGTTTGCGTCTTCTTTAGCGCCATGACGTGGAACGAGCAACGTCCCATCGGTCAGGCGGCCGCGCGGCAATTGGCGACAGCACTCAGCGGCGAGCACCGTATTGTCATCGTCACTCCCAAGTCCACCGAAGGCGAAGTCTTTGCCGAAGAACTCTCGCACCAACTCGGCGAGCAACAGAAGGTTGTGGCCACCGTCGCCGGCGAACCATTCGAGGTCCGCGAACAGTTGCAATCGCTCTTGGCCGAGTCGCAAGCGTTCGACACTATTGCTGCACATCCTGCCGTTTACCACTGGAGTCTCTTCGACCAACTGGCAGAGGCGTCGCCTGCATTTGCCAAAGTCAAGCTCATCACGGCGGCGTCCTCACGCGGCTCCAGCTTTCTGCGTCCTAGCAACCTCTTGAATATTGCCAACCAGATCGCGGTGATCGCCATCATCGCTATCGGCATGACGATGATCATCATCACCGGCGGCATCGACCTCTCGGTGGGCAGCCTGGTGGCGCTGTCGGCCGTGGTCTCAACGTGGCTGATCCGCGAGTATGGCGGGGGAGTCGAAGCCAGCATGGCCGCGATGATTCTAGGCGGCGCGGGAGGCATCGCCGTGTGCGCTGCGGTGGGTTGTTGTAACGGCCTGATTGTGACGCGTTTTCGCGTTCCGCCCTTTATCGTCACCCTGGGCATGATGATGATCGCCAGCGGCTTGGCCTATCGCCTATCGGGCAGTCAATCGATCGATCAGGTGCCGCCTTCGTTTGTGTGGCTCGGACGCGGCACGCAGATCCCGCACGTGCCCAACGCCGTGGTGCTGATGCTGCTGCTATTCGGCGGCGCACATCTGCTGATGACGCGCACTGTCTTTGGGCGCTACATCTATGCGGTCGGCGGCAACGCCAAGGCGGCCTGGCTCTCGGGCGTGCCTGTCAATCGCGTTTTGGTCGCGGTCTATACGCTGGGCGGCATGTTGGCTGGACTTGGCGGCGTCGTGCTCGCCTCGCAGTTGCAAGCCGGCGCGCCCACCTATGGCCAGATGTACGAGATGTTCGTCATTGCCGCCGTGGTGGTGGGCGGCACGTCGCTGTCGGGCGGCGAGGGACGCATCTTCGGCACGCTAGTCGGCGCGCTGATCATTGCGGTGATTCAGAACGGCATGAATCTGCTGGGCATCGAAAGCGATTTACAGCGCGTCGTGCTGGGCGCCATGATCCTCGGCGCGGTACTGTTGGATCGTCTGCGACAGGGCCCTGCGAAATAAAAATGACCCATGCCAAACAAGCTTGCGCCTGTGGCATGGGGCATTCGTGGTTGCAATGGCTGATGGCTGTGGTTTAGTGCTTGTGACCGGAGTGGTCTTCGGGCTGGAACTTCTGCACATAGATCTTGCCCTCGACGGGCACTTCCAGCGTAGCGGCGATGCCTTCGCCCACACCCAATAGCAGCGTCAGCAGCGTTTTATCGGTCGTTTCGAACTGGGCAGTCTTGCCATCGGTGGGATTCACCGCTTCGAGTTCATAGGTCTTTTCTTTGTCGCCGTCTTCCGACTTAACCGTGGTATTGATGATCAACTTTTCGGCAGCGATCGGCACGACCTTCTTGATCTCTTTATCGAGGATATAGATCGTCACCTTGCCGCTGGCGTCGTCATGGGTCCACTCGGCATGGTATTCCTCGTCGCCCAGTTCCATCACGTGACCATCGTGCAGGCCATGCGCATGCGAGTGGTCATGATCGTGGCTGTGACCATGATCGTGGTCATGGCCATTCGCCGGTTTCTTGGTCGATGCACTTGGTCCGCAGCCAGTCAGTGGTACACAGACAGCGGCGGCAAACAGCAGGGCAAACAACAGCGAACGCATACAAGGCTCCTGGGAAAGATGCGAATCAGAACAGCGAGGATAAATCGCTTTACGCATCAGTGTAGCGAATGGTTCGCCGGCGTTTAACCAGGAGCCCGAGCCAGACGCCGCACAAGCATGGCCCGGCAATCTGCACGACCAAAGGAAGGCTGTCCCAACAAGATCAGCCGAACCGCCCGGTGATGTAGTTCTCGGTCTGCTTATTTTCAGGGCGAGTGAAAATCTGCTGCGTGGGGCCGAATTCGACCAAATTGCCTTCATACATAAAGGCGGTGAAGTCGGACGAGCGGCCGGCTTGTTGCATGTTGTGAGTCACGATGACGATCGTGTATTCCTCGCGCAGCTCGGCGATCAAATCTTCAATCGCCACGGTCGAGCGAGGGTCAAGCGAAGCACATGGCTCGTCCATCAGCAGCACTTCGGGACCCACAGCAATCGCCCTGGCGATGCAGAGTCGTTGTTGCTGGCCACCGCTGAGGGCTTGAGCAGGTTTCCGCAAGCGATCTTTTACCTCGTCCCAGAGCGCGGCCTTGCGCAGCGCCCACTCCACAAGTTCTTCCAGTTCGTGTCGCCCGATCTTTAAGTGCAGGCGAGGACCAAAGGCGACGTTGTCGAAGATCGATTTCGGAAACGGATTGGGCTTCAGGAACACCATTCCGATCCGGCGGCGCAGATCGACGACATCGATACTTTTGTGCAGCACATTCAGTTCGTGCATGTCCAGCGTACCTGACGAACGCGCATCAGGCACGATGTCGTTCATGCGATTGATCCAGCGTAACAGGGTGCTTTTGCCGCAGCCGCTGGGTCCAATGAACGCGGTCACGTTCTTTTCGGGAATATCGATGTCGATGCCGTGCAGTACATGAAAATCGCCATACCACGCGTTGAAGTCGCGGATCTTGACGCACGTATCTGGTGGAGGTTCGGTGCGCAACGCTTCAGGCGTCTGACGCGCGGACGCGTGACGGTTGTTATCGACTGGTTGAGGCACTGTGTAGACTTCCGACATGGCTTCTCTCCGCTCGTGTGATAGGGCGGCTTACGAAAGCGGCTTTTGCAAGCGGTGACGAATGAACACGGCCAGACCGTTAAACACCAAGAGCATCGCCAACAACACAACAATGCCGCCGGCCGCTAAGGCATGAAAGCCTTGATTCGACGGCTGCTGTGCCCAGTTGTAAATCTGCAGCGGCATTACCGAAAACTTATCGAGCAAATTGCCCGGCGGCGACTGGATAAAAACGATGCCCGAAATAATCAGCACCGGCGCAGCTTCGCCAATCGCGCGACTCATCGCTAGAATCGTCCCGGTCATAATGCCCGGTATCGACGATGGCAGCGTCACATGCCACACCGTTTGCCAAGGCGTCGCGCCCATGCCAAGCGCGCCTTCACGCAGCGATTCGGGCACCGCGCGCAGCGCCTCTTGCGAAGCGATGATCACCACCGGCAGAATCACCAGCATCAGAGTCAAACTGCCGGCCAGCACGCTGACGCCAAACGGCAAACGAAAATAGTACCAGTGCCGCTCGCTGATGATCGAGCCCTGACTTCCTTCGCGCACCGTACGTCCCGCTAAGTCGCGATCGGTAACTTTCGGCGCGTCGGCGGAAATGACGTTCAGTTCGACGACTTTGTTCTTCGCGCCGAGCGCTGTCATGCCGGGCGTCAAAGGTTGCGATTCACGACTGCCGCCTTCAACAGGCACGCGCACAAATCGCTTGGGATTGTCGGTCGAATACATGCGATAGTGCGTCGCACCAATCTCAAAAGCCGGCTCCAGCGGATTGCCGAACAGGCCAAACATGTTGACGAATGCAGTCAGCCCCAGAATGCCATACACCACCGACGGCACGCCGGCGAGGTTGGCGATGTTGAGTTGCACGAAGCTGCGAAACGAACGCATCACGCGATTACGCGGGCGAAACTCTTCCAAAAAAATCGCCGTCCCGACGCCAATCGGCAGCGAAAACAGCGCGCAGCCCAGGCAGACATACAGCGAACCCATCAGCGCGGGATAAACACCGGCTTTGGCGGCATCAGTGCTGTTGGGAGACGACAGGAACTGGCCCGTAATGACGCTCGAACCTTGCCAGGCAATGGTGCCGAGCAGCACGCACAAGATCAGTAGCGATGCCGCCGCCGACAGAATACAGATGACGACAAACGTGAAGTTCCACTTCTGCCGCATGCCGTTCGATTGGCGCTGCATATCGCGCGGCGCCATGGTTTTAGCGAGGTCGGGCGAACTCATTTATAGGTCTCCCGATAGCGCTGGCGCACCCATTGGCCAATCAAGGTCAGCGTAAACGTGATGGCAAACAACGTCGCCGCCACGGCATACATCGAATAGTATTCCACACCAAAGTTCGACACGTCGCCGGTCGCCATCTGCACCATCCAACCGGTCATGGTTTGCATGGGACCGCGTGGATCGACCGACAGCCGCGGCAAGTTGCCCGCGGCCAGCGCCACGACCATGGTCTCGCCGGTGGCGCGGGCGAAGGCCAGCAAAAAGGCCGAGATGATTCCCGACAAGGCGGCGGGAACCACCACTTTGATCGAGACATCAAACTTGGTCCCGCCAAGGCCATATGCGCCTTCACGCAAACCACGCGGCACGGCTCGCAATGCATCTTCGGCCAGCGAGCAAACGATCGGAATGCACAAGATACCGACAGCAATGCCGGCGCTAAAAGCGTTAAAACCTTCAAAACCGCTATGCAGTTGCTTAAGGAATGGCGTGATCACCGTCAGCGCGAAAAAGCCGTAAACCACCGTGGGAATGCCCGCGAGGATTTCGAGCGAGGGCTTCAAAAACGCACGTACGCGACGCGGCGCGTACTCGCTGAGAT
>JAEZGD010000407.1 GCA_023417165.1 Planctomycetota bacterium | reverse complement strand
ACGGTAATCAAGGCGAACACTGCAAACGCGCCGGCTCCTAGAGCCTTGCCTGCAGGCGTGGCCCAGCGTCCCGACGAGATACGTGTCGTTGCCAGTTCGTTCAGCGTCATCGGCTTGGAATCGTCTTTGCCGGGTTTGACGGTCCGTGAGGTCTCGCGCAAGTAAGCAATTGTCGCCGCGGCTTGGAACAGCCACAGGGCGACGATAAACGACATTACCTGCGGCAAACCACCTGCGCCCGAACCATACGAGTGCAAGCCGACCACGCCATCGGGCGCGAGCTTCGGCAACACAAAGTTCACGCCGTACCACGACATCACAATCGCAGTCGCGCCGATCACGGTGCCAAAGATCAAACCAAAGTTATTGAACCAACCGGCGAAGCGACCGTGCAGAATCGCCAGATACACCAGCAGCGACACTAGCGCCCAGACTTCCTTCGGATCCCAACCCCAGAAGCGGCCCCAGGAACGATCCGCCCAAATGCCGCCCAGAATCGTACCGACGGCTAATAGCAGCACCGCGACTTGAATCGCGCGATACGCATACTGCGCCAGCGGACCGACTTGCTCGGGCGGACGGCGCTGCAAGCGCGCTTGATCGTCGACATCTTGCCCGGCAGGACGATAACCTTCGCCCACCTTCAAGGCCACCGGATCGCGATACGTGCCAAAGATGTAGTAAATCAAGGCGATCAAACCGACGCCCAGCGCCAACATACCGGCCGCATAGCTGCTCACAATCGTCAGCACGTGCACCGTGAGCCAGAAGTTACTGCGCAGCACCGGTTGCAACGGCGAGAAGCTCTCGTCCAGCACCGACGGCGCCATCCATGCTACCCACGCGCCAAACGCCGACATTAGCGTGGCGCCAATAGCGATCGGCCAGCGGCTATGAACTTCGGTTCCCAGCTTGCCAAGTTCCGTGCCACGACGCAGTAGCAAGTCCCACGGCACAAACACCACACTCGCCAAGGTGGCCAGTGTTAGCCGTGGCGTGAACCATACCGACAGCAGCATGCACAAGAAGCCCACCGCCCAGACAATGACCTGCTGCACCATCTGCCCAGCGTTGCCGCCGACATCGGTCAGGTTCGGCAACAAGGTAAAGATCGTGCGCTGGCCATCGGAATAACGCGTATCAATCGTGAGCGCGTAGAAGATCAGCCCCATCAGGGCAATACGCGGCACGCTGGCCACCACATTCAACACCAGCCAGCCGCCAGGCGACAGTTTCTTTAATTGAAACGCTTCCAGGTCGGTCGCTTCAAAGCTGAAGGGGAGCGCCGTTGCGCGCCAAGCGTCTTTCATGCCGGGCCAGACCAGCGGTAGCAGCAGGAACCAGGCTCCCAACACGGCGACGCTAAACGCCACCCACACCACCGTCTCGTACATGTTAGTGACCGGCGCCCACTGCGTGACATACACCCGCAAATAGAAGCCGTACGCCGTCCAAATAATACCAAAGCACAGCACCGCCACGCCTGCGATAAACATCGGACGCCGCATCACGCCGAACGACAGCGCAAAGCAAGCCAGCGCCGCCAGACTGATCACCCACGACTTGCCAAACGGGTCGATGCGATTGTATTTCAGCTCGGCGCCAATGCGGTTCAAACCATGCGCATCCGGCCAGCGCGTATAAGCCATGATCGCAGCGTCACGTTCGTCGACCGCCAGCTTTTCGGCCACTAACTCTTCGCGCATCGGTTCGACGGCATTGCCCAGATCCTTCAGCGCGTCGTACAGACCTTGCTGCGCCGAAGCGACCTCTTGAGCGCGGCGAGGATTCTGGCGCTCGACAAAAGCGGCTTTCAGATCTTTCCAAGCGCTGCGCACCGCTTTGACCTTTGAGGCCGGATAGCCGTTCAACAGCTCTTCGGACTCCAATACCGCCGCAAAGCTATACCATGGCTGCGATCTCACGCTGGGATCGCGCTTCTTCGAAAGCGCTCCCGCATTCAACGCGGGCACGACACGCACGCAGTTGCCATCTTCGTACAAGGCGATGTTCAGCTCGATGGTGCGGAGATGCAGATCGCGGGCCTTGTCGGCCATCTCGCGAAACAGCGGCCCCAGCGTTTGGCGTTCTTCAGGCGACGCATCGTTAAACAGCCGGTCGCGATGCCGGGCGAGCGCCCCTTCGAGTTGCGCGACGTTCTGGCGAAACAGGGTGACTGCAGAAACGGCTTCGGCCAGGGCAATGTTCTCGGAGTAATCGCCGGGTTCGGTGGCTCCTTCGACATCGCTCCGCCATTGGCCGAACAGCTTTTGCCCCACGCCCAGCACTTTTTCCAAGGCGGCGGCACTTTGTTGGGCCGCACGCGGCAGCGTTAGTTCGCCTTGCTTTTCGCCACTAGGAGCATCCGGGAGCGTGGCCAAAACGCCCAACAACATGCCAAACGTTTTTTTGTCGGCGTTCGGCGTTTCCACCAACTCAATGATCTTGTTCAGCTGCGAGAGAAACTCGCGTCGTCCGCCCGGCGGCGACACCAAGCCGGCAGTCAGCGGACGGCTCGGATCAAGCGTGATCGCCCGCCAACGCTGATACCGATTCAATACTTCATAGACCAGTTGATCTTGGGCGTCGGCTTTGAAACCCGGCTGATTCTCGCGCTCATGCAAATCGCGCAAGTACTCGCGCAGGCCTTCGGATTCAAACACTTGCTTCGGCGAGACATACTTCAGATGCAAACCGCGATCGTTGCGCTCAGGCACGCCGATCACGGAGCGCACGTCTTTGTGCGCGGCATAGATAAACGGCACCACCTCCCACTTTTCCGGCTCCGCTAACCAGCTCAGCAGCAGTTCCGCGGGAGCCATCTTGCGCTCTTTGCCTTCCGGAAAGATCGGCAGCGCCGCTTGAAACTCCGACTTGGAAAGGTCCTCTTCATGCTCGGCGTAGTCGGCCAGGCTGATGGTCATCTTGCCTTTGGCGATCTGGCAGATGTCGTCGACCGCCTGGCGGGCAAAACTGTCGAGCGGCTCGACGCGGCCGGAGTTATTCTTGGCTTCAAAGACTGGAATCGCGCGCCAGACATCCAGATTGACCTCGTCTGCTCTCGCCAGCGAACCGGCCAGTGCCAGGCACAAGGTGCAAAGAATTGTGAGGTTACGTTG
>JAEZGD010000389.1 GCA_023417165.1 Planctomycetota bacterium | reverse complement strand
ACATACACGTGGCAGTTGCCCGTGTAGTGTTTGATGACCGGCATCTTGGCTTCTTCAGCGACGCGACGGATGAGGCTTTCGCCTCCGCGCGGGATGGCGACGTCGATGTAATCGGCGAGTTGCAGGAAATGCCCGACCGCGGCGCGATCGGCGACGCCGACGATTTGCACAGCGTCGATGGGAAGACCATGCTCAACAGCCGTGGCACGCAGGATATCGACAATGGCGGCGCTGGAGTGCGCGGCCTCTTTGCCACCACGCAGGATGACCGCATTGCCACTCTTGAGGCAAATCGCCGCGGCATCGGCGGTGACGTTGGGACGCGATTCGTAGATGAAAAAGACCACGCCCAGCGGCACGCGGACTTTGAGGATTTCGAGGCCGTTCGGCCGCAGCGTCGAATCGATTACTTCGCCGCACGGATCAGGCAGTGCCGCGATCTCTTCCAGGGCGCCCGCAATCGCGTCGATTCGTTCCGGCGTCAGACGCAAGCGATCGATGGCGGCGTCGGTCAGGCCAAAGCCTGGCGCGGCGGCCAGGTCCTTGGCATTGGCGGCGATGATCGCTGGCGCTTCTTTCCGCAGTTGGGCGGCCGAAGCCTTCAGCCAAGCGTTCTTCGCAGCGCCGCCGACGCGGGCCAGCTCGGCCGACGCGGCCTTCGCCCGGCGAGCGACGTCGAGACAGTATTGGGACAGATCCGGCAAGGTAGCAGTGGCCATTCAATCACCCTTTCCACTTCAGGAGAGGGCCGGAGCAGATTCGGTTCGCGCGTCTTAAACGATTGCCGCGTCGATAGTTAGCAGCATTCGGCGCGGATTGTCGCGCTCGTGCAGTATCCGCGAAATCGCCCGCATCGTCAATGTCGAACGGTCGGTGGGGTGGCGCGCTCGTGAAATTGTAAGTGCTGGCTAGATAAAGAGATGCGCTGTGAGAGACTAGGAGAGCGTTAACTCCTCGCCATCAATGCCGCCCACGGCTTCGAACAAGAGCAAGGCTTCCCGCACCGCACGAACATCGTGCACACGCAGGATTTGCACGCCTTGCGCGGCCAGCGCCAAGGCGACACCAACGCTGCCGAGCGCGCGGTGGGCGTCTTTATCGCCGAGCACTTTGCCAATGAATCCTTTCCGCGAGTGCCCCACCAGCAGCGGACAGCCCAAGTTATGAAAGCGATCGCAGTGCGCGGTCAGTGTCAGGTTGTGCTGATGCGTCTTGCCAAAGCCGATGCCAGGATCAAGGCACAGCCGCGCGCGCTCGATGCCAGCGGCCAGCAGTGCATCGCGCCGCTGCTGGAGCCAGGCGAAGATGTCGGCGACGACGTTGCTGTACGTCGGGTTGTCCTGCATCGTTTGCGGTGTGCCTTGCATGTGCATTGCACATACGCCGGCGCGGCTGGCGACGGCCAAGGGAAGCATCTCGGGATCGCCTTGCAGTCCGGCGATATCGTTGATGATCTGCGCGCCGGCGTCCAAAGCGGCGCGCGCCACGCTGGCCTTCGTCGTATCGATCGAGATCGGCACTTCCGTCTGCCGAGCGATGGCTTCGACCACCGGCACCACACGGCGCAGTTCTTCTTCGGCCGCGACCGGCGTCGAATAGGGACGCGTGCTTTCGCCGCCGATATCGAGAATGTCCGCTCCTTCAGCAATCAGTCGCAGCGCATGCGCGATCGCGCGCTCATGCTCGATGAATTGGCCGCCATCCGAAAAGCTGTCTGGCGTCACGTTCACAATGCCCATCAGCAGCGGTCGCCGCGTGAAGGTCAGCGTGCGCGTGCGGAGTTGCCATTGCGTGGCCCGTAGTGGAAAGCGAGCATCAAGGGAGTCGGGCAGCAACGCGTGATCTCCTGGCATGTTGGGACGGAGCACGGCTCCATCCTACGAAAGAAGCTGCTATCGCATGGCCTGCCAAAACAAAATCAGCACGGGCAAAATGCTGATAATCAGCCCAAAAGCGGTAATGGCTTCAGGCGGCGGCGTGCGGCGAAAGCGGTAGACCAGCGGCGTCAGCACGACACAGACAGCGCCGGTTACCGCGGCAATAAACAGCAGAATCCGCGGCAAAAGAAGGGATAAACCGGGACTTTCGGCGTTAGCCGCGAGCGCTGGCATCACGAACGAAGCGACGAGCGCCAGCGCGTTGCCGGCAGTCGTCGCCAGCATCGTCAGCATCCAGGCGACGGTTACTGCTTCGCCGCGGCGGTCCTCGCCTGTGGCGGGATTGATCTCCGTCGCACCCAGATCTGGCCGCGGTTTGGGTTTCTGCTTCTTCGGCTTTTTCGCCACGCGCCTGGTCTCCTCTGCGCAGCATAACAGTTCGCGAGGAGACCCTGTAGACGGCAACGATTTCGGCAAAGCTTACGAGCCGAAGGTATGCACGACCAAGTCGCCGCGCTTGGTGAAAACCATCTTCACCCGATAGCCGCAGCACCATTCGTACTCGACGACGTCGCGACCGAGGAAACCATTGCGGTTGCAAACCTTGGGCTCACCGACGCAGCACGCAGGCAAGCAGATCGGCACTTCGATCAGGCAGCCGCAGACGCAGGGATCTTCGACTAGCAGCACGGTTTGCACCGGCGGCGCACAGGTGCAGCAAGCCTTCTTGCAGGGACGGTGATGCTTGTACGTCACGCAGCGATCGGGACAACAGACCGGCGCAGGCAGGATTTCGCCGCCGCCGCCGCGCGTCATGGTGACCTTTGCCTTGGCGGTGGCGCTCTTGGCTTCTACCAGCGAGGGTGCGGTCAATAGCAGGCTCACAGCGACAGCGATCAGCAGGCGAGACATGCGTTCTGCTCCTTGTTCCAAGTTGTCACTCATTCGGACGAAAGTCTACGCGAACGTAACGCATAAGATCGCAAAGCTGGCGCAGAACGCAAGACCTACCCCGCTAGCCTAGCTTAAGAAAGCCCACCCGGTTGTCGTTTTCCCTAATTTGCAGTCGGCCGTTGTCGCTGTAAGTCACTAACAAATAGCCGTTTAGAACGCATTGATACGTTCTGCGATGGCAAATGCGGCGTTCCGTTTTTGCGTGCAGGAGGATTTCGACCTACGTTTCAGTTGGCAGGTAGCGATCCTCGTCTGTGCCTGCCGTGGATGACCTTTTCTGTGCTCTTGATGATGTGAGCGTGTTCATGGCCACTGTTGCCCCCACGCCCTGGCAGCCAATTGGCGAGATTGTCGCCGAGTTTCGCAACGAATGTTCGGACTTCGACCATTTGGTGCAGAGC
>JAEZGD010000385.1 GCA_023417165.1 Planctomycetota bacterium | reverse complement strand
GAGCTGTAGAAGCGCCTGGCCGATTTCCCTGCTCTGAATGACAACGAGCAAGTCACCCTTGCGGACCCGATCGCCGAAGTTGACTTTCACGTCATCGACACGCCCTTCAACCATGGGAAAAATGTGTGCTACCCGGTCTTCGTTCAGGGCAATCTTTCCAGTCAAGTCGGCGAATTGAGATAAAGGAGCCCGGCTGGCGGGCGCCATCTTGATCGATGCGGCCTTCCAAGAGTCGGGGGAAAAGGCTATGGATTGTGCTAATCCACTGTCTTGGTCGGACGCGACTTCACCATGTTGCGGCTCTAGGTCAACCGGTGCGTTTGAGGTTTGCCGATCATGACCCTGAGCGAAGTGCCACCATGTCGCGATGCCGACCATGGCGGCTGCAAGAACTCCGCTGGCTATTAGTAGACGACGAGTCGGGCGATGAATCGCTAAGTGCATGAGGGTGCTTCCAGGAGTGAGCGGCAATGCAGACGCTGGGAAAGAAGGCACTCACGGCGAAGGACTTACTGCAAGTAAGCACTTGTCGCGGTGAATGCGGCGATCAGCGAAATGTCAGATGATCGCCACGCAAAAGCGTAGCGGCACCGCAAGTGATTCCGCGAAGCTGTCGTAGAAGTGCTGGTTAACGCCAGCGGTAGCCAAGCCAGGTGGCGACAAAGAAGTCACCTTCACTGGCAGACGGTAAAACCTTGATAACAGATTGGCTTCGCCGCTCAACGAAACCGGTGTTGGCGTTGCGCCTGAGCTAATTACCAGTCTCGGCTGCGGCGATTCTTGGGGCTCATCTTCCGAAGGCGGCGTGGGAAAATCGAAATGACAATGCCAGTCGAAATCGATGTTGGTAAACAGCGATACCGGCGAGTGATGTGAACGCAGGTGCTTGGCAAGCCAAGGCTGCGTCTCGCCTGCCGCCGTTAAAGAACCATGGCAGTGAAACCAAGGAATGGGACCCTGCCATACGGAAATCAGCAGCACAAAGCGCAGCGCGACCAAGCCCCAATGATGGAGTCGGCCAAGGCGGGACGCAGGTCTGGCAGGCTTGAACATGAACGAAAGTGCCGTAATTCCTTGGCTATCACTCTAATCGCTTCTATTAGACCTGCCAAGCCTGTCGTCTAGAGAAGCCAAGTCTTCGCCGCGGCAGGCCGCAAAGGCATGTGATCGAATGGCACTTGGCAACTGGCCGCGGATTTTCCGACAGCCAGCGGCTAAATGGTTCGGCAAGTCGCTTGAGCAAAGAAGTGGGAGATCGCCTACGAGACTTCTTGCCGCCTACTCGTACAATGACAGGTATGCTTGCTGGCGCTATCTCCCCTGCCAGGAACATTGAGGGGCTGCGCGCAGTGTTCGACGCGCGAAGGATTTACGTGTTTCGCCATCTATTCCTTTCCGGCATCGAGGAGGCAATCATCGTCGCTACGTCGGTAGAGGACGCGACGGAAACGGCCAATTAGTTCTCAGCCGTTCACGAGGGACACGTTAAGCGACGCCTGGAGTCAGCCCTAGGTGAAACCAAAGCGTTTTTTTTGCAGTCGCTCGATTCAGAAGGTCACATGTCCATGAAGAACCTTCAAATTCGGCTCGCTTCTCGACCAAGTGGCGAGCCCACGCTCGATAACTTCAAACAGATTGAGAGCGAGAGCCCGGTCCCTCAGTCGGGGCAAATGTTGCTGCGAGCGATTTACTTGTCGCTCGACCCTTACATGCGTGGCCGCATGAACGCTGGGAAGTCCTATGTCCCGCCGATCGAGATTGGCGAGGTGATGGAGGGGCGCACCGTTTCGCAAGTTGTGTCCTCAAATCTTCCCGACTATCAACCGGGAGACTTCGTTTTCAATCCCGCGCATGGCTGGCAGGAATACGCAGTGTCTAGCGGCGAAGGCTGCTATAAGGTGGATTCGACCGCTGCACCGCTTTCTTATGCATTGAGCGTACTCGGCATGCCTGGCATGACGGCCTATACGGGGCTGGAGAATATCGGGCAGCCTCAGGCAGGCGAAACCCTTGTCGTCGCTGCGGCTTCTGGTGCGGTGGGCTCGGTGGTTGGGCAAATCGGGCGGATCAAAGGCTGCCGAGTGATCGGCATTGCTGGCGGCGAGGAGAAGTGCCGCTACGTCCAAGAGGAACTCGGCTTTGATCAATGCCTGAACCATCGCAAGCCAGATCTTGCCGAGCAGTTGCAGTCCGCCTGCCCGCGGGGAATCGATGTGTATTTCGAAAACGTTGGCGGACACGTGTTTGAGGCGGTGCTGCCGCTTCTAAACAACTTCGCTCGCATTCCGGTTTGCGGCCTGATCGCTCATTACAACGATACGGGACCTGCTACAGGCCAAGATCGTCTGCCGCTGGTCATGCAGCATATCTTGACGAAGCGCCTGACCTTTCGAGGTTTCATTGTCTGGGACTTCGCCTCGCAGTTGCCTCAATTCCTAGCCGATATGCACCAGTGGCTGAGCGAGGGGCGAATCAAATACAAAGAAGATATTACCGATGGGCTGGAGAACGCGCCACGCGAGTTAATTGGGTTGCTGCGCGGCGAGAATTTTGGCAAGAAGGTCATCCGCGTCAGCCCGGATCCAGCCCAGCGTTCGTAAACCTCACACGAGTCGTGGCCCGTGAGCGGCATTGCTCGCTAAGCGCACACTTCCGTCGTCTCTGATGGACGACTAGCCAGCGAAGGGCGGCGATCAGTATGGCTCGTCTTTCGATTCTTGATCTCGCGTTCGTACCAGAAGGCAAGACGCCGGGCGATGCGCTGCGAAGCTCCTTAGACCTGGCGCAACATGCGGAGCGCCTGGGCTATCACCGCTTCTGGCTTGCGGAACATCACAACATGGTCGGTATCGCCAGCGCGGCGACGGCGGTAGCGATCGGCTATGTGGCGGGAGGAACGCGCACGATCCGCGTAGGCGCTGGAGGCATTATGCTGCCTAACCATGCTCCGCTCATTATTGCCGAGCAGTTTGGTACGCTGGAATCCCTTTATCCCGGACGGATCGATCTAGGGCTCGGCCGCGCGCCAGGCACCGATCAGGCCACAGTGCGGGCGTTACGGCGCAATATCGAAAGCGCTCACCGTTTTCCCCAAGATGTGTTGGAATTACAGGCATATCTCGAACCTGCGCCGTCGGGGCAGGTGGTTCAGGCAGTGCCAGGCGCAGGATTGAAGGTGCCGCTGTGGATCCTCGGCTCGAGCTTGTTTGGTGCGCAGCTTGCGGCAGAGCTAGGCTTACCCTATGCGTTTGCTTCTCATTTTGCACCTGCGAGTTTACTGCCGGCGCTACAGGTCTATCGCCAAAACTTCAATGCATCGCAGCAACTCGACCAAGCCTATGCAGCGGCGGGAGTGAATGTCGTCGCGGCCGATACCGACGCTCAAGCGCAGCGTCTCTTTACCTCAGCGCAGCAACAGTTCACGAACTTGATCCGCGGCACGCCGGGGCGGCTTCCACCACCGATTGACGATATGGATTTGTATTGGACGCCTGCGGAGAAATCGCAAGTTGCCGACATGCTCACTTATGCGTTTGTCGGCTCGCGTGAGACGGTGAAGCACGGTTTGCAGCAATTCCTAGATCGAACGGGCGTCGAAGAACTGTTCGTTGTCTCGGCCATCTACGACCATGCCGCGCGGCTGCGTTCGTATGAAATCCTTAAGGATGCTGTTGTATAGGCCACTTTCGGTTGCCATGGAAGGTGCCTCGCTGTCACGATTGCAATCCTGCTAATCCCAGAGAGAGACCTGTTATGAGCGCTTACCGTTCCATTGTGTGCTCCGCAATCACGGTCGTCTCTTTGCTCGTGATCGTGGCGGAAGGACGAGCGGATGATTCGAAGCTAGAAGCTCAAGTCCGCAGGCGCGCCGCCGCTGTGGAAGAGAAGCTCATTGCATGGCGGCGAGACATTCATCAGCATCCGGAACTGGGTGATCAAGAGACCAGAACTTCTCAACTAGTCGCGGATCACTTGCGCGCTCTCGGCCTGGAAGTACGTACGAAAGTGGCGCGCACCGGCGTTGTCGGCATTCTGCAAGGCGGCAAACCCGGGCCTGTGGTTGCGCTGCGCGCCGACATGGATGCCCTGCCGATTAAAGAGCCCGAGGGACTTCCGTTTGCTTCCCAAGCCAAAGCCACGATACGAGGAAAAGAAGTCGATGTCATGCATGCCTGTGGGCACGATGCACATACCGCGATGTTGATGGCGACAGCAGAGGTGCTAGCCGGCATGAAGGAGAGCGTGCCGGGTACGATCATGTTTATCTTTCAACCGGCCGAGGAAGGTTCAAGTTTGGTCGAGCCCTCATCAGGCAAGAGCTGGGGAGCAAAGCTGATGCTTGAGGAAGGCTTGTTCGAAAAGATCAAGCCGGACGCCATTTTCGCCTTGCATGTCATGCCTGGGCGCTCTGGGGAGCTTTCGTATCGCAGCGGTGCGGCCCTCGCAAGCAGCGATGCACTCGAAATCACAATTACTGGCGCGCAGGGACATGGAGGCATGCCCTGGGACACTGTCGATCCCATCACGACGTCCGCCCTCGTCGTTTCGGGGCTGCAAACCGTGGTGAGCCGCAAAGCCAACTTAACCGCCTCTCCCGCGGTCGTGACGATTGGCACCATTCACGG
>JAEZGD010000365.1 GCA_023417165.1 Planctomycetota bacterium | reverse complement strand
GTACAGATCGAAGTACTGAATGAACGACGGCCAGAATTCGCCGCGCACTGGCGGAATGAATTTATAAGGCTTTTCAACGATGATGGATTGCATGGCGGCAGCTTAGCGGCGTCCACGATCCGACGGCAAGCCCATAAGGTCGTGAACTAAGTCACTCGCCACTCGCCACTTGTCACTCGGTACTACTTCTCATAGCCATGTGGATGCGACTGGTGCCAACGCCAAGCGGTCGCGACCAGCGGCTCGATCTCGGTGTATTGCGGCTGCCAATCCAAGACGCGTTGTGCCAGGCGGCTATCGGCGATTAGTTCGGGCGGATCGCCAGGGCGGCGCGGTCCGATGATTTCGGGAATAGGATGCCCCGTCACTTTGCGGCAAGCATTGATCACTTCGCGCACGCTATAGCCGTGACCCGTACCGAGGTTCAGCTTCAAGCCGACGCCGGGCTGCAAGCGATCGAGGGCCTTTAAGTGCGCGCTGGCCAGATCGTCGACATGGATGTAATCGCGAATGCAGGTGCCATCGGGCGTGGGATAGTCGTCGCCAAAGATCGTGATCGCGGGGCGCTGGCCGAGCGCGACTTGCAGCACAATCGGAATCAGATGCGACTCCGGCGTGTGGTCTTCGCCAATATCGCCAGTGGGCGCAGCGCCGGCCGCATTAAAGTAACGCAGCGCCGCATAGCTCCAGCCATACGCATGTGCATAGTCAGCCAGCGCGTGCTCGATGACGAGCTTCGTGAAGCCATAGGGATTGATCGGCTGTTGCGGACAGGTTTCGGCGATCGGCATGGTCGCCGGTTCGCCGTAAGTGGCGGTGGTGCTGGAGAAGATGAACTTCGTGACATTCGCGGCGCGCATCGCTTCGAGCAGCGATAGCGCGGCGACGATGTTGTTGTCGTAATACATCGCTGGATCGCTGACCGATTCGCCCACGAGCGCGAAGGCGGCGAAGTGCATCACCGCTTCGATCTGATGTTCTTTGAGAACTGCGATCAGCTTCGCGCGGTCGTGCAAGTCGCCTTCGATCAATCGTCCTGGCAGTGCGGCGCCGCGATGCCCGCGCGAGAGATTGTCGTAGACCCACAGGTCGTGGCCATGTTGGGCCAAACAGCGGGTGGCGTGCGAGCCCACATAGCCGGCTCCGCCGGTGACAAGGATCTTCATGGCAGGCCTGTCGTTAGAACCGATATGTTCGTTATGTCCGCTTCACTTCTGCACCGCGCGCCCGGTGAGGTACGAAACAGTATACGACGCGTCGTTGTGTTTTCGACCCCGAAACAAGTTCCGCCTGCATGCCATCGCTGAAGCTCAAAGATCGCCTGCTGGCGCGTGCGCCGGCGGCGCCGGTGGCCAAATCGGCCGAGCGCTGGTGCGAGATGTTTCTCGACTACGCGCGCAGCGAATGCCATTTGTCGGCGAATACGATCGCCGCTTATACCCGCGATTTGCGACGTTTTCGGGCCTGGTTGGGATCGCGCAGCCTGGCGACGGTGACAGTGCAGCAGCTTTCGGAATACGTGAGCTGGTTGCATACGCAGAATCTGGCGACCGCCAGCATCTCGCGGCACCTGGTCGCGCTGAAGGTCTTCTTTCGCTATCTGCAGCTCGAAGGGCTGGTCAGCGAAAACCTCGCGGAACTGCTCGGCAGCCCCAAGCAATGGCAGCGCGTGCCCGAGGTGCTGTTGGCCGTGCATGTTGAGAAACTGCTCGATGCGCCGAAGCCGTTCGATCCTTATTGGCGACGCGATCGCGCGCTGTTGGAACTGCTGTATGCCACCGGCTGCCGCGCGTCGGAGGTTTCGCAACTGAAGATGCGTGACCTACACCTGGGTGAGCGATTTGCCATGGTCTATGGCAAAGGGAACAAAGAACGCCTGGTGCCGCTGGGCGAGCCGGCGATCACGGCCTTCAACACGTATTTGGAATACGAACGCTCGCGTTTGGCGGCGGCCAGCAAGAGCGGGCCGCCAGAATGGGTGCTGCTGACGCGCCGCGGCAAGCGGCTGCCGCGCGAGATGATTTGGGCGCTCGTGAAACGCTATGCGTTGCGCTGCGGCGTGTCGCCAGACGTGAGCCCGCACACGTTGCGGCATAGCTTTGCGACGCACTTACTTGGCGGCGGCGCGGACTTGCGCCAAGTGCAAGAGCTATTGGGCCACGCCAGCATTGCGACGACGCAGATTTATACGCACGTCGATCAATCGCGTTTGAAGAAGGTCCACCAGGCGTTTCATCCACGCGCCTGACGGAGCGCGGGCGTCTCGCCCGCTTTTTCTTCTAAAACCTAAGAAAGAGGCGGGCGGGACGCTCGCGCTCCGGCTATTTGCAGGTCGCGCACTGGCCTTTGAGCAGAATCTCGGTCACCTGGCTGTTGAGCTGCGAGCGCGATTGGCTGTTGGGCGAGATCATGACTTCCACGTCCGAGAGGCATTCGACCTTGCCGCAGACAATGCACATGAAGTGCGCGTGCTGGCAATTGTCGTGGTTTTCGCCCCGGCGGAATTCAAACCGCCAGACGTGATCGCCGAGATCGTGGCGACTCACCAAGCCTGCTTCCGCCATTTCGACCAGGCAGCGATAGATCGTCGATTTGTCGAAGCCTTCTGGCACCAGAATATCGGCCACATCGGCATGGCTTTGCGGGCCGGGCGATTCCGAGAGATGTTGCAACACCGCCACACGGCAGGTCGTGCACCGCAGGCTGGCCCCACGGAGCAATTCGCGGGCGGCGGTCACACTCAAAGCATGCGAGGCTTCAGACATCGGTCCAGGGGCAGGAGAAGCTCGAAGTGGGCGAAAGATGGCGGCAGATCGCAGCCAGCAATCGCTATCTACTATGGAGTGTAGTGGTGCACGGGGGGCGCAGCAAGGGATAGATATGTCTTGCATTCGCCTAAGTGTTGCACTTGCATCAGGTTGCGATAAGCGTTCGTGACGCCGCTGAAGCTAGACAGGTGGGGATTTTGAACGGATAAACGTTCGTTTTTCACCGCAATAGAGCCTTTATCTGCACTTGAAGTTCAGTTGCAATCACCTAGGATAGCCCGTTTCGGCTCACTCTCCAGGTTAGGTGTGCATGTTTCCGGTCGTCCTCTTGGTCATCTATTGCGTGCTGATTGTCATCGCGTCGTTGGCGGGGGGCTGGCTCCCCAAGCTGATGCGGCTGACGCACACTCGCATGCAGATCATGATGAGCCTGGTGGGCGGCCTGATGCTGGGCGTGGGAATCTTGCACTTGATTCCGCACGCCGTGGCGATGACCGGCAGCATCGACCGGGCGATGATGGCGACCCTGGTTGGCCTGCTATGCATGTTCGCGCTGATTCGGGTCTTTCATGTCCACCAGCACGGGACCCTGGAAGACGACCATGGCCACGACTGCAATCATGACAGCCATCCCCACGTTGCTTCGCCGGGCGAACTGCCAGTAGTCCAGTCGCAAGCTGCACATTCGCATGCCCACGACCATCATCACCATCATCATCCCGCTGGCCCTGGCGTGGCGTATAGTTGGGTAGGCTTGGCGTTTGGGCTGGCGCTGCACACGCTGATCGACGGCATGGCGCTGGGGGCGACGGTGGCTTCCGAAGCGCTGCTGCACGACCATCAGCACGAGACTTTCGCGCTGCTGGGACTGGGCACGTTTTTGGCAGTGCTATTGCACAAGCCGCTCGATGCCATGTCGATTACGACGGTGATGGAAGCAGGGCAGTGGTCGCCGCGCGCGATCGGTTGGATTAACTTTGCGTTTTCGCTGATGTGTCCGGCAGGCGCGGCGCTGTTTTATTTCGGCGTCGACGCGTTGGGCGAGCATCAATCGCTGGTCGTAGGGTTAGCGCTGGCGTTTGCCGGCGGCGTGTTCCTGTGTATTTCGCTGGCCGATATCTTGCCTGAAGTCAGCTTTCACTCGCACGATCGGTTCGCGCTAACTTCGGCGCTGCTGGCGGGCGTGCTGCTGGCGTACGGGATTGGTTTTCTCGAGCCTTCGCATGCGCATCATGGTCACGACCACAGTAGCCAGGCCAAGGACGCTCATCACGGTCACGCGCATTAGCCGCGTGCTGCTGGGAATGACGCTGTTGGTATGCATTGGCAGCATGCGCGCGCCGCTGCAAGCCGAAGAAGTTGCAATTCATTCGCCGCGCGAAATCATCAATGGCCTGGGCATGCGGTTCGTGCGAATCGAGCCTGGCAAGTTTGTCATGGGTTCGCCCGAGACCCAGCCCGGTCGACAAGAGCGCGAGCACGCGCACGAAGTCGAGATCACACGCGCTTTCTATCTGGGTGTGCATGAAGTGACGCAGGCCGAGTATCGCGCGGTATTAGTCACGAATCCGAGCCATTTTGGCCGCCAAGAACGTCGCGAATCGCTGACTGCTGGCGAACGCTTCGATCGCCATCCGGTCGATAGCGTCAACTGGCACGATGCCATGCGGTTTTGCGAAGAACTATCGAAGCGCGAAGCCGAACAAAAAGCTGGGCGGCGCTATCGTCTGCCGACCGAAGCGGAATGGGAATACGCTTGTCGCGCTGGCGCGACCGGGATTTGGACGTGGGGTGATGACCGCAAATTGCTGCCCGAGTTTGCCTGGTATCGGCAGCGCGGTAGCGAGCTAACAACGCAGCCTGTGGGGCAGAAGCGCGCGAATGCGTGGGGCTTGCACGACATGCATGGCAACGTCTGGGAATGGTGCTCAGACTGGTATGCCGAAGACCTACGCGGCAGCGATGGCCAAGATCCTCGAGGGCCCGAAGAAGGGCAGTCGAAGGTTATTCGCGGCGGAGCTTATCAAAGCATTCCCGCTTACACCCGCAGCGCGACGCGCTTTCATGATCCGCCCGAGATCGGCGATCACGATGTGGGCTTGCGCGTGGTGCTGGAACTGACTAGCGACTGACCACAAACGCCACAGGCGTCGCCATATTTGACGACGCCTGCGCTAGTTTACGATGCAGTGGCCGAGTTAAACTTAGGCCAGCAACTCATTGATCAGTTCTTCGAGTTCAGCGCGCTCGGTCGAGGTGCTGCTGACCACCAGGTCGAGATTCAGGAACGACTCGCCTTGATCACGCACCAGATTGGCAAAGTACCAATCGGTGCCGCCATCGCCGGTCAGAATGTCGAGCGCGTCGTCATCAAAGACGGTGTTGTCCAGCGGATTGACGCTGTTCGTTACCAGCAAATCGTTGCGCAGGCTTGCCAGGCGATTCGCCAGGCTGTCGGCGCTGGTCCAGATCGAAGCGATCGTGGCCAGCTTCGAGAGATCGGTGTCGAACTTGGTATAGCCGGCGATCAGGATATCGTCGCCTCCGTTGCCGCTAATGACATCGTTGCCGCGACCGCCGATCAGAATGTCGCGACCCGCGCCGCCGAGGATGATATCGACGCCACCGCCGCCGACAATCACATCGTCGCCGCTGCCGCCCACAATGATGTCGTTGCCAGCGCCGCCGAAGACCCAGACCGAAGTCGTCACGGCGCTGTCGACCAGCACCACGTCGTTGCCGGCCGAACCATACACCACGATCTGCGCGACATTGCTGGCCGACGTCGAAGCGCCATCGACGTTGACCGAAACGCCGCCAGAGGCGAGCAGGCTCGGACCGCTGGCTGCCGCAGCGCCGATGACGATCGTCGAACCGCCGGCGCTGGCGCCGACGCTCAGCACGCCGGTGACTTCGTCGAGGTGCGTAGCGCCGACGCTGAAGTAAGCTTCGTCCGTCGCCGATTCCGAACCAAAGGCGGCGGTGAACACCACCTTGTAGTTGCCTTGGGCGCTGAGCGGGAAGTCGATCGTTTCGCTCGGATCAAAATCCATATGCGTGCCCGCAATCACGATCGGCGTTTCGTCGTCGAACAAGCCGTCGTTGTTGGTATCGCGAAACACTTGGAACGTGAAGTCGTAGAACAGCGTGCCGCCGGTCGCCTGGGCGGTGATGCTGGCGCTGCCGCCGGGCACCAATGCGCCGCCGATCGGCTCTGTGATGGCCGCTTCCATGCCCAAGCTGGGCTGCACTTCCAACGGCATGCCCGTGGCATAGCGTGCGACATTGCCTTCGTTGTCATAGACCGTCAGCACCACGAAATAACTGCCAGCGGCCGGTGCGGTGAACTGAAAGCCGCTCTGTTCATAGGGGACCGTACTGTCATCCGGTACCGAGATCTCGTCGCTGAAGACCTCTGTAAAGAGCAACTCGTTGATTTGATGATCGTGGAATTCGTCTTCCCAAATATCGGGCGCGAAACCACCACTGAGGTTCTCGTACAGTTCGACTTTGACCGTGGTGGTGCTGTCGGTGTTGACCGCCTCGAAGGCGAAGTCCAAAGCGACCGGATCGCCTGCGTAGTACGGCGTAAACGGATCCATGTTGATGTACGCCCAAATGGCCACCGAGTCGGCCGCGAGCACGCGTCGATCTTCGAGCGATTCGAAATGACTGCGGCGCAGCGCCTGACGCTTGGCGGCTACTACTTGCAAAGCACGCGGCGAACGCCGCTTCAAGAAAGCAGGGAACATGGGACCTCGGTCATTGAGGGGGAAGTTGGATCCAATCCATAATTACGCCCACATCGCCGCGGGTTGCGGGAGCGCAGACGGAGCCTGCACCGATGCGGGAAGGCATCTACGATCAACAAGTACCAGCCGCGAATACGAGAAGTGAGGGACGGCCAGCGAGGGGATTTTGGCGATCGATTGCAACGACTGCAACCAATTTGTTTGCTGCGGCAGAAGATAAACGTTTACGCTTGCAAGATTCAATGCAATGAGCAGCAAAATAACGTGAAGTGCGGCAAACCGCGCGACTGCAATTAAAGTGAGTGCAAAGTTATAGCGATGCATACGATCGCAGTTCCCTCATTTTAGTGGTTGTCGCGTTGGTTTAGAATGATTTGCCGCTCTTTGCGGGGGTAAGCTGCGAGTGGGAGTTCGCTGATGAAGTCACCTGAGATACCAGCAGATATGGAGCGGCTCGCGCCGCGCACGCTCGCGAGTCATAAAGGAGACTTTGGCACCGCGTTGTTGGTTGGTGGTTCGCGCGGCATGGCGGGAGCCATCGCGCTCTCCGGCATGGCAGCGCTGCGCAGCGGCGCAGGCAAGGTGCGCGTGGCGGTTCCTGACGTTTGTCTCGAAACCGTCGCGCAGTGGGAGCCTAGTTATATGACGGTGGGGCTCGATTGCGACGAGCGCGGCTTCCTTCAACCGACCGCATTGGACCCAATTCAAGAGTTGGCTGCGGCAGCGACCTGTGTGGCGATCGGGCCGGGACTGGGAACGAATGCTGGCCTAAGCAAGCTGGTTGATTGGCTGTTTCGTTTGCTTCCGCAACCGTTGGTGGTAGATGCCGATGGTCTCAATGCCTTGGCGAGCGCCCCTGGCGGGTTGTCGCCGGCCGCGGGCCCGCGCGTGTTGACCCCGCATCCCGGCGAGTTTGCGC
>JAEZGD010000357.1 GCA_023417165.1 Planctomycetota bacterium | reverse complement strand
CCAAATCCACAGCGGTCACCAGTGACCGCGCCCCGCGCTGTTATTGACGCGGGGGGTGCGACCGAACTCGCCCCACATCACGATCGTGACGTCTTTCGCCATGCCACGATCGTGCAAATCTTGAATGAGCGCGCTGAGCGCGGTATCGAGCTTCGGCAATTGCTTGCGCAACTGCACGAAGTTTTTATCGTGCGTGTCCCAGCCACCCCAGTCAAACGTCACCACGCGCACGCCAGCTTCCACCAGGCGACGCGCGCGCAAGAACATCTCGCCATCGTTCTTGCCATAACGTTCGCGCACCGCGGGATCTTCTTTGTTGAGATCGAGCGCATCCGCCACCGCACCGGACGTGACCACACTGACTGCGCGCTGGGTGAAGGAATCGAGCGCGTGCATCTGACCGCTGGCGTCGACATCGCGGCGGATCTTATCGAGCGACGTGAGCAGGTTCGTACGGCTTTCGAGTCGATCGGCTGTCATGCCGCCGACTAACCGCAAATCGCCGCCTTGAGGGTGATAGCCGCGGCATTGCGCGCCGAGGTAACCAGGATTGCCGCCGTTGTAGCTCACCCAGGGCGGAGCGCCCGTGCCTGAAGGCCCGAGCAGCTTGGTGGCCACCGCGCCGATCGAAGGGCGACCGCCAACGTTGCGCAGATCTTCTTGCGTGTAACCAGTGTGCGTCTGGAAGTTGCTGTGGTCGTCCCGCATGCCGACCAGCGAGCGAATGATCGCGTACTTGTCAGCCATGGTGGCCAGCTTCGGCATCAGCTCGCAGATCTCAATGCCGGAGACATTCGTCTTGATCGGATTGAACTCGCCGCGAAACTCGACCGGAGCCTCCGGCTTCAGATCGAACATGTCCTGATGCGAGGGTCCACCGCCGAGGTGAATGTTGATGATCGATCGCGTCGACGATTTGCCCTCCTCCGCACGCAGCACGTCAGCCAGCGTCAATCCGGCGATGCCCAGGGCGCCGACCTGTAAGAAGTTACGACGCGAAACACCATCACAATAGCGACTGGCCTGGCGGGTCGAGACGTCCAACATGGGAAGCACCCTTATGGCAGGAAGAATCCGAGCGAAAAATCGCATCAACACTTACCTATGTATGATCATTGTTCGGAATCGGTTTCCGGGTGCAAGGAAAAATAGTGGAAAATCTTGCCCACCAAAGATCACCAATCGAATACGTGTTTTGCTCTCTTGTCGCTCGCGGGCGAGCAGAGTGTCTGCATTACGATTGCAATCCTGCCTGGGTCACGCACTCTACCGAAGGTGCCGAGGCTTGCGCCGTTGACCACATCGAAACAGTGGAATCGCCGCGCGCCTCCATTCCTTCCGATGCTCCGGCGATCATCGGTAGAGAAGCGTAAGGGCCAACTCTCCGTACTTCCTATTCTCGATCTGCCAAACCGCGAGACGGATATGTCTTTGCACTATCGAATGACTAGCGTCCACCAGCACAACCTGCCAGGCACAACTCATTAACAACTATTGACAAACACCATACTTTCGAGTATAATCACGGCTGGCGTCGACGGTGCCTCCACCCACTCCAGAGAGGTGTAAGAACTAGGCATAAAAGGCGAGTTCAGGCCGCGACAAACGCTGGCATAATCGGCCGTGCTGACGATGCTAAGTTCCAGTCTTAGCAAAGGTTACGCGAGGCATATTTTCTGACGCAGCGGTGGTCATGGGCAGAGCATAGACCCAGATCCTATTGCCGGATGATGGGCACAATGTCGTGCCTCCGGGCCAAGGAAAGTGCCCGGCCACTGCCTAGGCATAAAACGAGTGATCTCAGAGGGCGACGAAATGCGTAGAAAGAGCATATCGCCAGTAGCAGGATGGCCTTGGCAAGTGCTAAGCCGTTGGGCCTGCGGCACTTGCAATTGCGGACCAAGTAGCCGCCAAGTGGGGGATCGCTTCAGGTTTCGCATATCCCGCGAGGGCATATTCGCATATATTTCGACGCCGGGCGACGAATAGCCCTTATCGTCCGTCGCCCGCATCCATTCCGCGCGAGTTCAGCATGGCTACTGTTACCGATAAGTTGAAAGCCGCCCTAGGCAAGTCGCCTCCTCCTAACGACAAGAAGACGGCGACGGCTGAACAACCGCCAGGGCGTGCCGCGCGGGAAACGATCGAGTCGGTCGTGATTGCGATCATCCTGGCCTTTCTGTTCCGCACCTTCGAAGCCGAAGCGTTCGTGATTCCGACCGGTTCGATGGCGCCGACCTTGCAAGGAGCCCATCGCGACGTCGCTTGTCCGCAATGCGGCCATCGGTATCGCACCGGGGCCAGCCACGAATCGAATCCCTCGGCCTTTCACGATGGCACGGAAGTGGTCGGCGGCGTCTGCCCGATCTGCCGCTTTCCGCAAGTCTTCGATCCGGAGCATAACGCCAACGAAAAGACCTTCACTGGCGATCGCATCCTGGTCAGCAAGTTTGCCTATCAGACCGGCGATCCCGAACGCTGGGACCCGCTGGTGTTCAAGTTTCCTGGCAATCCCAAGCAAAACTACATCAAGCGGTTGGTCGGCCTGCCTGGCGAGAAGGGCCGCATCTTCCATGGCGATGTCTTTGTCGTTCCGCCTGGCGAGGATAAGGAACAGATCCTGCGCAAGCCGCCACACAAACTCGTCGCCATGCTGCAATTGGTCGACGATACCGATCATATTGCGCCGGCATTGCTGGAAGCCGGTTGGCCTTCGCGCTGGCAGAAGTGGGCACCGCCGAGTTCGCAGAATCCCGCCGCATGGACCATGAGCAAGGATCAAAGCACGTTCACCACGGACGGCCAAGGCGATCTGTCGTGGATCCGCTACCAACATCTCGCGCCGTTTGAAAGCGATTGGGCCACGATCGTGCAAGGACGACTGCCGCTCGACTTACCAGAGCGCCGCGGCATGCTGATCACCGACTTCTATACCTACAACCAGTTTTACACGCTCGGTGGGCGGCACTACGACCATATCAAAGACTTGCCGCGCGACGAATTCGAACGCGAAGTCCGCACGCAAGCCACCGGCAGCCACGGGCTGAAGATGAATAGCGACACCCAATCGGTGCTCGGCACGCATTGGGTCGGCGATCTGGCACTTGAATGCACCGCCACCGTTACCGGCACTTCGGGACAACTGCTGTTGAACCTGGTCGAAGGTGGCACGCACTATACCTGCCGCATCGATGTCGCCACGGGCATTGCCAAGTTCGATATCGATCAAGGCGCGACCGCGTTTGTCGATGCCGCTGGCAAAGAAACGCCGTTTCCGGAAGCGCAAACCGTGGTCAAAGGCCCAGGCGAGTATCGTCTGCGGCTCTCGAACTGCGACGATGAGATGCTGCTGTGGGTGAACGACAAAGTGGTGACGTTCAACGGTCCCACCACGTATGCCACGCGTCCCGATGCCAGTCCTCGCCAAACTGCCGATGATCCTGGTGACATGGCCCCTGCCGGCGTTGGCACCGATGGCGCGGCCTTCAGCGTGCGTTCCTTGCGCATCTTGCGTGACGTGTACTATATCGCCAGCAACGGCGGCGACGAGGACTACGAATATCAAGAGTCGCAGGCCGATCTTACCGCGATCTTCACCAATCCAGAACATTGGAACACGACGAAGCTCTTCGAGCAGCGTCAATCGGCGGGCTTTGAGTTGGAAGCCGATCAGTACTTCCCCCTGGGTGACAACAGTCCGCAAAGCATGGACGCGCGCAGTTGGAGCAACCGCCATGTGCGTGACTTTGAAATTCCCCGCTATGTCGATCGCAAGCTGCTCATCGGCAAAGCGTTGTTAATCTATTGGCCCCACGCCTGGAACTCTCCCGTGCCGTTTACTCCCAACGTGCAACGCATGGGCGTGATTCAGTAGTGGGGAGTGATTAGTGAGCAGTAAAGGCAGTAGGGTGTGGCGAGTCTGCGAGCCGCACCTTGGCAAATAACAAGTGGCCAATGGCAAACAGCAAGGAACGCTAACTAATGCCTATCCTCGACGTCCATGGACTGTGCAAGACCTACAAAGGCCGCAAGGTGGTCGATGGCGTGTCGTTCTCGGTCGAGCGGGGAGAAATCGTGGGCTTGCTCGGCCCCAACGGTGCAGGCAAGACGACCTCGTTCCGCATGACCTGCGGCATGGTCGAACCCGATGCTGGCAAGGTGCTGCTCAACGAGATCGATGTGACCAACTGGCCCATGTATCGCCGTGCTCGCGAGGGGGGCATGGGTTATTTGGCGCAAGACCGCAGCGACTTCCGCAAGCTGTCGGTGGAGCAGAACATTCTCGGCATGTTAGAACTGTTAGGCTACTCGCCAATCGACCGCGCCGCGCGGTGCGAAGAGTTGCTCCGCCAGTTCGACATTACGCATATCCGCAAGTCAATGGCAGGCGTGGTCTCTGGCGGCGAGCGTCGCCGCATGGAGATCGCGCGTTGCCTGGTGTCGAAGCCGGAGATCATCCTGCTGGACGAACCGTTCGCAGGCGTCGATCCGGTGACGGTGCAAAGCATTCAGTCGATCATTCGCCGGCTGCGCGACGATGGCATCGCGATTTTGATTACCGATCACGCGGCGCGCGAGATTTTGCAACTGGCCGATCGTTGCTATGTAATTGATAAAGGAACTGTCTTGTGCAGCGGCCCCCCCGCTGTCGTGAAAGACCACCCCGATGTGCGGCGTCGTTATCTGGGGGATATCGATGCTGGCATGCCTGGACCGCCCGCGCCGCATATTGCCTCGGCGGGTGGTAACAGCGAAGAATTAGCCCGCGAGCGCCGCCGGCCGTTCGCGAATTGGTAAAGCCCGGCTGCCCGACGCGCAAGCGAGCGTCGAACGACGGAGCCCTGCATGTCGCCACCGCAAGTCACCAAGACTGTTCACAAGCGCCGTTGGCGACGCATGACAGGCGTCGCGGCCGTGCTGCTGATCGTGGCCTTGGCGGTAACTTGCTTTAGCGTCTATCGTGCCAGTAAGCATGTGCCGCAATTCTATGAACATGCCTTGTCCGCCGATCCCGTCGTGCAGCGCACCGCCGGCGACGAGCTAGAACGTCGGGCCCTCGACTTGCATAATGAAGTGAAGCGTAGCGGCAATTGGGAAGCGCTGTTTACCGAAGAACAAATCAACGGTTGGTTGGCGGTGGATCTAGTCGAGAAGTTTCCCAAGCTGTTGCCGGCCAATGTGCAAGAGCCGCGCATGGCGATCACAGCCGACGAAGTGCAAGTGGCCTGTCGCTATCAGACAGAGCGCATTGATACGGTGATTTCGCTGGCGGTATCGATCTCGCTGGCCGAAGAGCCGAACGTTGTCGCCGTACGCGTCAAGCGCGCTCGCGCCGGTGCGCTGCCGATTCCGCTCAATCAATTCTTGGACGACATTACCGCGGCCGCTCAGAAATCGGACTTGGATGTGCGCTGGCTGCAAACCGAAGGCGATCCCGTCGCGCTCATTCGCATGCCGACCGAGAACATGAACCTGCCCGATCGGACGCTACTGCTCGAGAAATTTGAGCTCCGCCAGGGCGAAGCGTTTCTGGCGGGCCGCACCGAATGGAAGAACGCCTCGGCAGGCGTCGCCGAATAACATCAGCGATTGGCAGACTCGCCAGTTGGCTTGGCGATCCAAAGCAATTGCCACTTCTCATCGTGTGGCAACGGTCGCGAAAGCTTTAGCGTTCCTTGTAGCTGACGCCCATGCAGCTCAACAATCAACTGCGGTTCGTCGTTGGTCAGTAGCTGATATTCCCCTTCATCCCAGCGCGTCACATCGCCGCGATTATTGGAGACTGGTCCTTCATAATCCAAATACGCCACGCGATGATCGGCCAGCTGCTCGGCCAGTTGAACTGGCAAGAGTGACGGCGGTTGCTCGATCGCCCAGGTGCGCAGCGTCGTGCCCCACTCCAACATCAAGTCGTAGTGCGTTCCCCTGGCAGCGCCAGGCGGTGTGCGATGATGCAAGATCACGAAGCGCGGCATGGACCAATTGTACCGCGTCTTACGGGAAGACGGTGGTCGCCTGCTCGACCTTCACGCCGCTGGTCGAGCGCTGCGAGACGGCTTCCACTTCGATGCGATACTTGCCTGCTTCGGCCGCATGGACCTCCAGCTTCATCCCATCAATCGCTTCGCCAGGGCGCATCTCGGCGATCGGTGTGACTTCGATCACGCGGTTCTCTGGTCCGAGCGGCTTGGCTTGATAGCGCCCGCCGAACTTCGCAAACGTCAGCCCTTCCGGCAACGTTATGCGCAGCTTGACCTGGCGATCACTCACCTGGCGCGCGTTGGTCAGGGTGATGAAGTAGGTCAGCGAATCGCCTACCTTGGCCGAATCGTTGGTGGCGCGAACGTCGATCTTCAGCGCGCCATCCGCGTTAACATTGCCAGACTCTGCGGCGCCGCGCAGGTCTTCAACCGGCAACCGCCGCGGCGCGAAGCTGGGCCCCGCTGCGATAATGCGAGTGACCACTTCATCGCCGCCTACGACGCCCTCTTGGGTTTCGACGCGTACCTGATTCACCGCGTTGCCATCAGCGCGAACCGCCTGGCAGGCGATCCGGCGTCGCACTTGCACGCCGGGTCCCAGTTCAGGAATGGTCCATGTGATCGCGCCGTTTTCCACGGCGTATCCTTTGGTTCCCGCCGTGGGGAACAAATTGTCGGAGTACTGATCGATGATCCGCACGTTGGTCAGCGGCGTGTTGCCGTTGTTGGTGACTTCGATCGTATATTCGGCGGTGCCGCCGACCGCGACTTCGGCCGGGCCCGCTTTGGCGACTTGCAAGCTGCTGACTTGTTTGACCGTGGCGTTCACGCAAGCGCGAGCGGGCGCGATCTCGGCGCCATCGGCCGTCGCTTCCATGCCGACACACAATTGCCCCGGCTGTCGCACTATAAACGTGATGCCACGCACGTCGCGCTGCCCTGGCTGTAGATCGCCGAGCACCCACGCCACCGGGCTGCGTAGGCCTTTGTCGTGTTCCAAGCCGGCGTCGAAGTTGCTGGTCAGCTTCACGTTCGAGAGTGGCTGATCGCCAGTATTAGCGACCTCTAAACGGAAGGTCACCGTATCGCCGACGAACGCCGTTGGCGGGCCGGTCATCACCAGCGCCAGCGATGCTTTGTTGACGCGGGATGCAAACGTTCCTTGGCTGGTCACGCCATCGGCGCTGCGGGCTTGCACGCCAAAGCGAATGTCGCCGCCCAGCCGCGCCATGCTACGCAGTTGAATCGTACGCGTCTCTCGAGGGCCGATGTCGCCCATGCGCCAGTCAAAGCGTTCGCCCAACTGCTGGGGCGGTGGATTTGCACCGAGAAACTCCAGGCTCGGCGGTAACTGCGTGCTGACCACCACATCGCGCGAAGCGATATCGCCAGGGTTGGTGACATCAATGCGGAACGTAGCTTCGGTGCCGGCGGGAATGCTTTGCGGGCCATTGATTTGGACCGCTAGTCCCGGCGCACTCCAAGTGATCGAAGTCCATCCCTGCCCCACGACAACCGGCGCGCCATTGTTCACAATGCCGGGGCGAAGTATCTGTATCGAGACTGTCGTCGCGCCGGCAGCGCTGGCGAGTTGTTGAATATCGACTGACGCCAGGCCTTGCGCATCGACAGGCACTTCCACTGCCGTTTGGCCATTGGGCGCAAAGCCGGCTGGTTCGCCTCCGGTGACTTCGTAACGCACCGTCCAACCGGTGGCTGGCGTCGCCCCGGCGGCGCGACGCACGTTCGTCGTCAAGCGATGCGGACGCCCAGCCGGCACCACCGCAGGCGCAGGCAATTGCCACTGCGCATCGACCCAATGGATCACCGCGGTCTGACGGCGCTGGTCCC
>JAEZGD010000276.1 GCA_023417165.1 Planctomycetota bacterium | reverse complement strand
CAACTGGGCTTCGAGCTGTTGATAGATCGGATCGCCTTCTTTGAGCGACAGCGCCAACCGATCGTTGTTGAGCTTCGGCATCAGCGCATTAAGCACCAGTTCGGTGCCGGGCCCAGCGCTTTGCGCCTTGCGAAACATGTCGAACAGCTTCGTGATCGCGCCGTGCACCTGCTGAGCGGATGCGGCATCTTTGCCTTGCGCTTCGACCTTCAATTCAAAGCCGGGCGGCATTTTGACGCCAACGCTGAGATAGCTGACACTGCTGAGCAGCGTCGGGCCATCGATCCCAAACTCCATCGGGATTTCAGGCGTTTGACTCGCCAAGCGCTGCCGCGCGCCGTCGGTGGGCACATACAAGAATTGCAACTGCGTATCCCCGGCGAGTTGAAAAGCTTGCTCCAGATTCGGAACGGCGCTGGGCTGCGATCCCATCTTGAAGCGATAGATCGCGCGGCCGTTGCCGATCACCAGCACATTGTCGCGAACCAGCGCGCCGTCTTCGAAGGCTTTCTCCTCGACGGGCGCGTTGAGGTCGCCCGCTTGAGAGAACGCGAAGACCTTTTTGGGATCGGCACCTGGCTGCAGCTTAACAACGCCGAACGGCGGATAAGCCGGCACATCGCTCAGACTGATGACGACGAACAGTTCCTGAACTTGTTTTTGAACCTCTTTGAGCCGATCGATGCCTTGCTGAACTTGGGCGCGCTGCTCTTCCATGCCAGGCGTTTGCATGCCTTTGGTCAACTGAGCGGTGAGTTGATCGGCGTTGAGGCCCGCGACGTCCAGTCGCAAGATCGCCACCGTTTGGTCATCCAAATACGGCGCTAATACGGCAGCGCGACTCGCTGGCGTGCTGCCGCTGGCGCCCGGGCCGCCAGGCATCGCCGCCGCAGAGCTATCGCCAGGCATGCCGCTCGCAGGCGTGCTTGCTCCCGGCGCACCCGGTGCCGCAGCTGCCGGAGCAGCAGCAGGCGGCGACGAACCTCCGCAACCGAACACGCCAGCGCAAACCAGCGCCCAAGCGCATAAAACGATGAGTCGGCGCATGGCCGGAACTCCCAGAATCTTTGGAAAAGAGGCACTCAGAAGAGACGGTCCAGATTATCCCGAACCGTAGGGGGTAACGCAAGTAAAGCGCCCTCGCCGTAGGACGGGATTCTGCTGCCGTCGGATGCCGTTTCTCGGACGGGATTGGAATCCCATCCTACAGGATTAACTTTCTTGCCTTTTGCGCAGCCGCTTCGGTATGCTAACCGACGCCTCAGATCCGCTTCCCGCCTGTGGAGGTCCCGCCATGTTTCGTTGCGCTGTTGGTCTGGCCCTGGTCTGCTTGTGGTGCGTCACCGCCCAGGCGGAAACGCCGCCGGTGATTTACTCGGCTCAAAGCGGGGCGTGGTCCGACGCCGCGACCTGGCAAGGGGGCAAAGTGCCGGGGCAACACGCCTGCGTGTTGGTGCAGCCAGACCATCGCGTGACCTACGACGTGGCGAGCGATGTGGTGATTCGCACGATCAACGTCGCCGGCACGCTGGCCTTCGCGAATGATCGCAACACGCTGCTCAATGTCGGTTTGATCAAGATCGAACGGACGCGCGACTTTAGCGAGTCAGGCTTCGACTGCGAAACACCTCACGAAGAGCACGGACACCACGCGGCGCGCGCGGCTCTGGAAGTCGGTACGGCCCAGCAGCCGATTCCTGGGAAATTCACCGCCAAGATTCGCCTGCACTATGTCGACGGACACGATCGCGAGTCTTGCCCGGCGATTATCTGCTGCGGCGGCAAGATGGATTTTCACGGTGCGCCGCTCAGCCGCACGTGGCTCAAACTGGGCGCGACCGCCGAGAAAGGCGCGTCGTCCGTGACGTTATCCGAAGCCGTTACCGGCTGGCGCGTCGGCGATCGCATCTTGATCACCGCGACCGAAAGTTATCGCGGCACCGACGGCACGCGCCGCCCGAGCAAGCAAACTGAAGACGTCTTTACCGAAGAGCGCACCATCACCGCGTTGGACGGCGCGCAACTTTCGCTCGATCGCCCGCTCGACCACGCACACCTTGGCGCAGGCGATCTGCGCGGCGAAGTGGCGAACCTCAGCCGCAATGTGATCGTCGAGTCAGCCACGCCGGATGGCGAGCGCGGGCACACGATGTACCATCGCGGCTCGCAAGGCTCGATCCACTATGCCGAGTTCCGTCACCTCGGCAAAGAGAACGTGCTAGGGCGATATAGCCTGCACTTCCATCTGTGCGGCAATTCGATGCGCGGCAGCTCGGTCATCGGCGCGTCGATCTGGGACAGCCACAACCGCTGGCTCACGATTCACGGCACCAATTACCTCGTGGTGCGCGACACTGTCGGCTATCGCAGCGTCGGCCACGGCTATTACCTGGAAGATGGCACCGAAGTCTACAACGTCCTGGATCGCAACCTGGCCGTGCAAGCGTTCGTCGCCAAGAAGCTGCCCAAGCAAGTGCTGCCGTTCGACGCCAACGACGGTGCCGGCTTCTGGTGGTCGAACAGCCTGAACACTTTCACGCGCAACGTCGCGTGCGAGAACGATCGCTATGGTTTTCGCTTCGAGGCCACGCCGTCGTCGCAGTTCGATATCACGGCGCTCGACGTGATGCAGGCCGATGGCCGCCTGGCCAAGACCGACGTGCGCACGCTTCCTTTTGTGCGTTTCGCCGATAACGAAGCTCACTGCGATGGCAAGTACGGTGTGAACCTGGGCGAGGGCGTGCGGCAAGTTGGCCCCGGCGCCCAGCACCCATTCGTGATGCACAACACCAAGATTTGGGAGACTCATTACGCCTTCCGGCCGCAATCGCCGAGCCTGTTGTGCACGGGGCTGCATATCGAGAACTGTGACTATGGCGTCTACCATCCGCACTACGACCGCTACGTCTTCAAGGATGTGAAGATCCTGAACGTCGACGCCGAGCCATTTAATCGCGGCCACGATGACGACAGTGTGCAATATGGTTCGCTGACGGTCGATGGCATGGAGTTTGGCGCGAAATACTTTGGCGGCGGCATGCCGTTCATTCAAATCACCGACCACAATCCCACCGGCGGCGCGGCGACCCATTTTCGCCGGGTGTCGGTGCGCAACCGCCCCGCCAACGGCAAAAAGGCGCTCGTCAATCTCGGCGGTGGCCCGCGTCCCACGCCCAAGAGCGAAGAGAGCGTGCCGGTGTATGTGCACGACTATTTCGGGCCGGGGCGGCATGCCAAGGTGGTGAGCATCAAGACCGGCGAGTACGTGAAGCAGCCAAGCAGCTTTCGCGAGGAAGCGCCGCTGACGGGCGATCAATCGCGCGTCGCGGAAGTCACGAACGTGGAGTTCCCGGCGCTGCTAACACCCGTCGATGATTTACCACCACAGACGGTCATCACCTCCATCGAACCGCGTGGCGACCAACTGCTGGTGCGCGGTGTGGTGAGCGACAATGGCGAAGTGAAGCGCGTGACCGTCAACGGCGTCACCGCGCAGCACACGCCGGGCGAACTCGATTGGCAAGTCACACTCCCCGCCACCACCAAGCTCGTCGCCTTTAGCGAAGACACTGCCGGCAACCTCGAAAGGCTGCCACACGAGGTAAAGTAGTCCGCTCGCTCCGCCGAGCGGGAAATCTCTGCGGGAAGCGGGGAGCACGGGGGTTGCTCGCCCGCGCGGCAATCACTCTGCTTGTCGCGTCAGACATCTCTCACGCCAAGCCGCAAAGACGCCAAGCAAGAAGAAGAGAGGCGAGAGGAACGGCTTGTTCCATTCCTACTTATCTCTTCTTGCTTTTCTTCCTCTTCGCGTCTTCGCGGCTTGGCGTGACACCTCCGCACAATGGCCGCCGCTTATCAGATATTCACACCACACAAAGATTCCCAACTCGCGGAACGAGTTGCCTATTTTAAGAGAAGCGAGCGGCTTACATGGTGCGCCATTGGCCGTCGATGAGGCGTTCGTGCGGGCGATACTGGGCTTTGTAGACCATGTGCTCGCTGCCGACGACGTAATAGCCGAGATACAGATAGCGGCGGTTCCACTGGCGGCACAAATCGACTTGCTCCAGCACCGAATACGTCCCAGGGCTGAGATGGGAGACGTCCGGATTGAAGTAGGTGTATACCGCTGAGAGGCTCGTCGCGCCGACGTCGATAATCGCCACCATCACCAGTTGCTCGTCTAGGTAATAGGCGATCTCGCGGGTGTCGCAGCACGAATGGACGAGGAACTCGTGATAGTTGTCGAGGTCAATGCGTTGTTCGCCACGCGACAGCCCGCGCTCGTGCTTGTGGCGATTGTAGAGTGCCACGCGCTGACTATCGACGCGCGCCGGGCCAAGCTCCGTGCGAAACAATTTCAGCCCGCGTTTGCGCACGCGCAGTTGCGTGCGTGATGGCGTGAACAGGTTCACATCCAGTCGCAGCGGCTGGCACGCCTGACAGGCGGGGCAATGCGTAGTGTAGAGCAGCGGTCCGCTGCGTCGCTCGCCCGCTTCCAAGCGCACGTCGAACTCGGCCGGCGATAACTTGCGCAGCGGCATGCGTAGCGGCAACCGCGAAGTCTGCCCTGGCAAATAGGGACAGGCCTCGGGCTGGTCATAGACCACCAGTTCCTGAACGAGCTTGCGCATATCCGTATTGTATGCGTTGGGAAGATCGCCGAAGTAGACGGCTCGCTGCGCCAAGCGGAAAATCACTGCGGAACGTCGGGCGCGCGAGGGAACGACTCCCTATCGGGCAGTTGTCACGCGAAGCCGCCGAGGCGCGAAGCAAGCAGGCGAGAGAGGAAAGGAAGTAAAGAAGGTGAGCGAATTGGAGAAACGGCGCGCGATGTGTTTACTCTTCCTCTTCGCGTCTTAGCGGCTTCGCATGACACCATCGCATAATGGCTGCCGCTTTTCAAATATTCACACCACACAAAGATTCCCAACTCGCGGAGCGAGTTGCCTACGTAGCTAGCACGTTACGACAGGTCGCTGACCGGGCCGGTGGCTTGCAGGTTGTAGCGGCGGATTTTGCGGTCGAGGGTCGAGCGTTCGATACCCAGGATGACCGCGGTGCGGCTCTTGTTCCAGTTGGTCTGGTTGAGCGTGTCGAGGATATGCCGCCGCTCAAGTTCGTCGAGCGTCAGCGGTTGATAGGTGGCAGCGGTGATCGGCACATCGCCGGTCTCGCCAGCGGTGGCCAACGAGGTGAGCGTCAGGTCGTCGGGTTCGATGACGTCGGTGCGCGCCAGTACAACGGCGCGTTCGATAACGTTCTTCAGCTCGCGAATGTTGCCAGGCCAGCGATATTGCTTCATCACCTTGAGCGCTTCGGTCGAAAAGCCGCGAATGCGCCGGCCCGTTTCGCTGTTGAAGCGCTCGAGGAAGTGCTGCGCGAGTTCGAGCACGTCATCGCCACGGCGACGGAGCGGTGGGACGAAGATTTCGACCACGCGCAGGCGGAAGTACAAGTCGCGGCGGAAGATGCCGGATTCGACCGCTTTTTCCAGATCGCGGTTGGTGGCGGCGATCACGCGCACGTCGACTTTGATCGCCTGGCTGCCACCGACGCGTTCGAAGGGATGGCCTTCGAGCACGCGGAGGAACTTGGCTTGAATGGCAGGCGACATCTCGCCAATTTCGTCGAGCATCAGCGTGCCGAGATGCGCGCCTTCGAACTTGCCGATCTTGCGTTCGGTCGCCCCGGTAAAGGCGCCGCGCTCGTGGCCGAACAGTTCGCTTTCGAGCAGCGTTTCGGTCAGCGCCGCACAGTTCAAGCAGACGAACGGGCCTTTCTTGCGCGGGCTGGAAAAGTGCACCGCCCTGGCGACCAGTTCCTTGCCGACGCCGCTCTCGCCGCGAATCAGCACAGTCGCGCGGCTGGGGGCGGCGCGCTGAATGTCTTGCTGAAGTTTCGTGACGACGCCGCTGGTGCCGACGATTTCGCTTTCCGCCGCCAGACGTTTGCGGAGTTGGACGATTTCGGTTTGCGTCGCCGAAAGATTCTCGGCCAGCTCTTGCTGCCGCGTCAGGTTCTTGAGCGCCAGCGCGACGTTTTCGGCGACCGCCAGCGTGAATTCCAAGTCGTCGGGATCGGGGACGCGCGAGACTTCGGTCGAATACAAGTGAATCACGCCGACGACGCGCTGGTCCTGACGAATCGGCGCGCAGATGACGCTGGTGGTCAGAATGTCGCCTTTACTGTCGCGGCTGCCGAGCACGCTGTCGTCTTGAATGTTGCGCGCGAGCACCGCTTCGCCATCGCGCAAGACCGTTTGTGCCAGGAAGGCCGACAGCCGGTGATACGAAGGCTGCACGTCGGTGCGCGAAGCGAGGATTTCGAGCTTGGCGGCGTCGGGTTCGCTGGCATCGCGCGGCAGCAGCAGCACCGCGCCGCTGTCGACATGCGTCGCTTCAAACAGGCCATCGAGGGCCGTCTTGGCGACGCTGTTGGGATCGGTTTGCTTGGCCAGGTCGAACGCCAGGCGGCAAAGTTGCGCCGCAGCGCGCCCGACCTTCGGAAACGACTGCACCTCGTCGTCCTGCGGCTCCAGAAATCGTGTCTGGTTGCGACGGTGCGTGATCGTGGCGGTTTCTTTGG
>JAEZGD010000250.1 GCA_023417165.1 Planctomycetota bacterium | reverse complement strand
TCCTAAATGAGACATTTCTGCTCAGCGGCGTTTATAGCCAGTACCGCGGGCGTCGCTGGGGCGGTCCCGTCGGCGACCTGAGCGGCGATCGGTTTGTGATTGGGATTCAAAATCACGATCATGTGGGCAATCGCGCCAGTGGCGAGCGTTTGGCCGCCCTCGTCTCGCCAGCCGTGCAGCGCTTGGCGGCCAGCTTGATGTTGCTTTCGCCCCATCTGCCACTGCTGTTCATGGGCGAAGAGTATGGCGAGGAGCGACCATTCTTGTTCTTCTGCTCGTTTGAGGATCGCGAGTTGATCGAAAACGTCCGCCATGGACGCCGCCGCGACTATACGCTGGTGGGCGAAGTGCCCGATCCGCAGGATCCACGCACTTACGAAATGTCGCGTCTTTCGTGGTCTTGGCCTAAGGGTACGTCACGCAGTGGATTGCGGCAACTTTATCAAGACCTACTGGCAGTTCGACAAGCATGGCCCGCCCTGCGAAACTTCTCCGATCGCACCGCTAGATTACTACCGGATGAGCAGACGGGATTGGTATTGGAGCTTAAACGGGGCGCGACTGAGGACCAAGTCGTGGCTTACTTTAACTTGGGTAATCAGCCCCAAGCCTTGCCAGCGCCGCCAGATGGCCATGTTGTCTTGCTGCGAACAGAAGCTGCCCTTTATCGCGGCGATCAAACCACTACCGCCGCGAGCGACAGCACGTTGGCTTCCCATGAGTGCGTGGTCTATGGTCCACACCACTATCAGGTACGGGCAACGGTGTAGTAGTTAGCTTCGGGTCGCGCTCAGCGCATGCGCAGCCAGTCGGTTAATCGAACTGGCAGGCTGACCCAGCACTTCGAATTCGCCGCGCAGCGCCCGCAGCGCGTAGCGTTCGCGATCGATTTCCTCCGCGGTGCGAAAGCCCTGGCGGCGAAGCACTGGCAGCGGCGGACACCAACCTTGGACTGTGTGCTGGATCATGAAGCATGCGGCGGCAGCGGGCAGCAGCATCCAGCGACGATCAATTCCCAGCCCTAGCGCACTGCCCACGAGCACCACGCTGGCGAAATTCGTTTCCAAGACTCGTTCGATATCCCATTCGCGATCGAGTTCCGCCAGCCGTTGCTCGATGGCGGTGCGCCCGCCCGCCGCACAACGGGCCACTGAAGCCTCGATCTGCTGCTGAATCCATTGATTGATGTGAGCAGGCGAATTTCGAACAACGCGATCCGCTGTGGACGCAACCATGGCCAAACTCCTCAAAGATAGCTAGGGACGCTTGTGCGCAGTTTCTGCAAACAGTTCCGGCGCATCTTCACTGCTGGCGGCATGCAAATGGATGTGCGGAAAACGCGTCTGCAAAGCGCGCATGGCGCGCGCCAAATGCAGCGGGTTGTCCTGAATCACGGCGAGGATCTTTCCGTCCTGCACCGCGCGATCATATTGCTTGAGATGGTCTTCGTGGACGCCCCAGCCCTGCATTGAGCCGAGATAGCCGCCGACAATTCCACCCGTGAGCGCACCGGCAAAAGCCCCTGTAGCGATGAGCGGACCGATGCCGGGGATGAATAGCAGCGACGCGCCTGCGAGCGCGCCAAGCAAGCCGCCGGCAACCGCGCCGCTGGCCGTCTTTTCTTCCGCTTCATCGCCGGTCTGCACATCGGCCGTAGACTCTGGAGCCTCACGCGCGATGCTGCGAGAAACGATCGATACGCGCTCGCGACCGATTTCCGCTTCCTCGAGCAGTCGAAAGGCTTCCTGCAATTCGGCCTCAGAATCCAGAACTACCACGACACAATCGCGACTCATAAAGCACCTCCTAGCCAGTGGCGCTCACTGGCAGCACTGCGCGTTTGCCTTGCAGAACGGGCAAAGCGCGTGCCAGGACTGTCGCGGAATGACACCGCTCAATCTTCCTAAGAGTGGCTGTTAAACAGGCCGTCTGTCTGTTCTCTGACCAATGCGCAGGCGGTTGTTGGTCGGCGTGGTCGCTACCTCGGAATGCTGCGTTTGGCACAGGGGGTGCATCTAGCGAACTTTCAGTCCGCACGAAAAGACTTAAATTTCATTGTCTATGCAGACGCGGCGACGACGAAGGAAAGTTCGTCATCTCGCCAATGGACTGCCTGAAAATAGCAGGTTTTGTATGTCTCCCGCGTTTGACTACTTAGGCACACTGAAGCGCTTCGGCAACGATCGCCAATTATTTTGCGAAATGGTGGGCTTCTTCTTTGAAGACATTCAGCCTTGGCTGAATGCGATTAAGCAAGGCTTGGCAGAAAATGATGCTGCCAAAATCCAGCGCGCCTCACATACCATCAAGGGAATGGTCGCCAATTTCGGGGCGTCGCGTTCCATGGTCGCGGCGGCACAACTGGAGCAGCACGCGGCCATGGGAAACTTGCCCGCTGTAGTGCGCGCGTTCCCCCTTTTAGAAGAAGCTATCGAAGAGTTAGAGCGCGCGCTCGCTGTGCACCGTAACGGCGCGATGATTCACGATGGCACGCCTGCTCATCCAACGAACAGTTGATCGGTAGGCAGCCATAATGGTCGATTGACACGCATAAAATCTAAGCATTCAACGATCACACCCAGCGTTTTAAGCTCCGCGCGCCGGTATGGCAATTGCAAGGTAGCTTTGACGGCATGCCAGTGCTCTTTCCCCTCTTTACCTGGCTTTTCTGTTTTGGAACGGATTTGTATATGATTGACTGTCGACTCACGGATCGAAGTCCATATGAAGGCGGCTTGGATGAGTGGCGCCGCGAGTTATTAGACACAGCAGTTTGTCACCACCTCTTTCGCTCCCGTCCCATTGGAATTCGCGCTGAACATGGCGTCGTTGTGTTGCATGGCGAAGTGCATAGCTTCTACGAGAAGCAATTAGCCCAGGAAGTCGTGCGCCATATCGATGGTGTCACCCGCATCGATAATCAGATTGAAGTGACCTATACGTAACCACTGTAGATGGCGAGACTCGCGCACAGGGACTGGATTCGATGAGTCTTCCGTTATCTACCTACCGGGTACAGATGCGTTCTGAACTCGGTTTTGACGCGGTTGCTACACTTGCTGGCTATTTCTCTTTGCTTGGCGTAACGCATCTTTATGCGTCACCCTATTGGCAAGCGCAGCCTGGCAGTACGCACGGCTATGATGTGATCGATCATGCGCGGCCCAGCGAGGAAATGGGCGGCCCGCCAGCGCATGCCCGAATGTGTCGCGCTCTTGCTGAACGTGGCCTCGGCCAGATCATCGATATTGTTCCTAACCACATGAGCATCGGCAGCCGGCTGAACCGCTGGTGGTGGGACGTGCTCGAAAACGGCCAGGCAAGCCGCTATGCATCCTATTTCGATGTCGACTGGCATCCGCCCGAGGAACGCCTGCGCAATCTAGTGGTCTTGCCGATTCTCGGCAATCATGTCGGCCGCGTGCTGGATAACTTCGAGATTCGGTTAGTGCGGGAAGGCAGCGCGTTCAACCTTCAGTACCACGATCACCTGTTCCCGGTAGCGCCAGCCTCGCTGACGCATATGCTGCGACATGCCTCGAAACGTGTAAAGTCGGATGAACTAGCCTTCATCGCCGATGTGCTGGAGCGGTTGCGCTTGCCGACACATCCGGATCGCAAGCAAGTTGCCATTCGCCATCGCGATAAGGAAGTCTTGCGCGGATTGATTGAGCGCCTGTGTCGCGAGCAGCCGCGCATCGCCCAGGCGATCGACGACGTGATTGCCGAGACCAATGCCGATCCGCAGTCACTCGGGTTGCTGCTCGACCAGCAGAACTATCGCCTGGCGTACTGGCGCACCGCGAGCGAAGAGTTGGTTTATCGTCGTTTCTTCGATATTAATTCGCTGGTCAGTCTGCGCATGGAGGACGAGCAGGTCTTCGAAGACACGCACGCGCTCGCGCTGGCCTGGATCGAGCAGGGAGTCGTGGTTGGCTTGCGCCTCGATCATACCGATGGCCTGCGCGCTCCTGAAGCCGATTTTTT
>JAEZGD010000179.1 GCA_023417165.1 Planctomycetota bacterium | reverse complement strand
GCACTATACCAAGCACATCGCCGGGGCGAGCTTTGGCACGAAGTTCGAAGGGCTGGCTGTCAGCCGTGCGCTGCCCGAGCAGGTCGCCGGCTTGTATCATGCCGGCAGCGTCGGCATCATCATGTCGGGCTGGCTAGGTGCGATTAACTATGGCGTGATCGTGGCTAACGACGTTGATTCGTTCTTGATGAAGTCGCAGCCGACCACGACGCTGCCGTCGGATTTGGTGTGACGAAAATCAAGACACGCCGTCGCCGTTGGCTCCGGGTTAAACAAATACTCTTTCCATCGTACGTTGCATGTCCCGCGCCGAGATTGAAGCTGCTATTCCGCATCGCCCGCCGATGCTGCTGTTGGACGAGATTGTCGAGCAGTCGGAGAACCGCATTGTCTGCCAGCGGACGTTCCGCGCCGACGAGTTCTTCTTCCAGGGGCACTATCCCGACTTTCCGCTGGTGCCAGGCGTGATCCTGGTCGAAGCGGCCATGCAAGCCGGGGCGGTGTTGGTCTCGAAGGTGCCGCTGAATGGCGGCGTGCCGGTGGCGACACGCGTCAACGATGTGAAGTTCAAGAAGATGGTCCGCCCTGGCGATACGGTGCGGCTGGAGGTGACGTTGAACGAGCGCGTCGCCGATGCATTCTTCATGTCGGCTAAAGTCACCTGCGACGGCAAGACAGCGGCAACATTCAACTTTGCGGTCACGGCAGCGAAGGTTTAACTGAACATCATGACAGACTTCCTGCGACTGTCTGGCAAATCGATCCTGGTCCTGGGCGTAGCGAACAAGAAAAGTGTCGCCTGGCAGATTGCGAAGACGCTGACCGAAGCTGGCGCGCGCGTCGTGTATGTGGTTCGCAGCGAAACGCGTAAGCAAAGCCTGCAAAAACTGGCCGCCGATGCGCCGATCTATGTGTGCGATGTCGAACACGAAGATCAGGTCGCGGCGCTGAAGGAGCAACTGACTGCCGCAGGCGAGAAGTTCGCCGGGTTCGTGCATAGCATTGCGTTCGCCGATTTCAGCGACGGCATGAAGCCGTTTCACGAGACGGGCAAGAAGCAGTTCTTGCAGGCGGTCGATATTTCGTGCTACTCGCTAATTGCGCTGAGTAACGCGCTGAAGGACTTGCTGGAGCCGGATGCTTCGGTCGTCACGATCTCGATCTCGACGACGCGGATGGCGAGCGAGAACTATGGCTACATGGCGCCGATCAAAGCGGCCCTCGATTCGTCGCTGGCGTTCTTAACCAAGAGTTTCAGCAACTTCTCACGAGTGCGATTCAATGCGGTAGCGCCGGGGTTGTTGAAGACGTCGGCGTCGGCAGGCATTCCTGGGTATGTCGATTCGTACCTATATGCCGAGCAAATTATTCCGCGCAAAGAAGCGGTGCAAACGCAGGAAGCGGCCGACGTGGCGGTGTTTTTGCTCAGTCCGCGATCAAGCGGCATCACCGCGCAGTCACTCGTGGTGGACGCCGGCATGTCCATCAACTACTTCGACGCCGAGTTGATTCGGCGTGCGATGCGGCCCGAGTAAGGGAGCGCGCTGGCTAGTCGGCTCGGCTGGATAGGTCGAGCCGCGGACCAGCGTCTTTTGCCACTCCACGGCCAGCATCAAGCAGTTGATGCCGGAGCCAATCCCGAGCATCGCCAAGCGGTCGCCGCTGGTGGCGAAACCTTCTTCCAGCCCGCGCGCCATCGTAATCGGCAGCGCGGCGCTGCCGGTATTGCCGAGCCACTCGAGTGTGGTGAAGTCGGTTTCGCTGTTAAGGCCGAGCGATTCGAGCATCAGCTTGCGATGGCCGCTGCCAACCTGATGGCAAAAGGTCTTGCTCACGTCTTCGCGCGACCAACCACTCTCGGCGAGGAACTTCTCGAACGTCGCCACGCCGGTGGCGATCCCTTCGCGCATTAGCGTTTCGCTGTCGGTGTTCATCAGCGGGCTCATACCGACGCCCGCTTCGTCATCACCGCTGTGGCAGAGCTTGTGATGCTGCGTATGGGCTCGCCAGGCGGCGGCGGTCAAGCGATTGTGCGTTTGGCTGATGCTCTTATGCGTGAGCAGGATCGCGCAACTGGCCGAGCCGATCGTCAGCGACGCGACCGCGTTCTTGACCGTTTGCCGCGTGAGCGTAGTATCGCGGTTGAGGGCGTCGATGGTGGTTTCGACGAGTTGGCGGCTCCCCTCGCTGCCAACGACTAAGCCCGCTTCGATCTGGCCCAGGTCGATCAGGTTCGCCACCTGCAACATGCCGTTCATCAAGCCCAGGCAGGCGTTGGAAACGTCGTACACCTGGCATTCAGCCGGCAGGCCCAGCTCATGATGAACGCGCGCGGCGGTGGCGGGTTCCAAATGATCGCGACAGACCGAACCATGCACCAGCGCGCCGATGCGCGCGACATCGAAGTTCGCGGCTTCCAGCGCGTGCTGGCCGCTGACAATGCTCACGTCGCTGGGCCGCGTACCGCGTGGCCAGAAGCGTCGCTCGCGAATGCCGGTCATCAGTTCCAACCGCCCCGCAGGCAAGCGCAGACGGCCGTACAGAGGCTCCAGACGACGCTCCACCTCGTCGGTGGTGATGACCTCTGGCGGCAGCGTATAGCCGAAGGATTCGATGCAGACGTTTTGGTAGCGCATGATCGATGAACCGCGAAAGCTAGCAAACCATTAACCATAGTGAATTTAGGTACACTCGTAAAGCCGCCGAATTCATTCCACCACCCCCACAAAGCGAGCGATAGCACCCCATCTAGTGCCGCAAGGTCAATCCAACCACCAAATCTAGACTAATCCTTGCGGTTACTGCCTTAGCGTTTATCTTCACACCCGACTTGCATCCCTTCATGAACGACAGAAGCTTTGCGTAAGGAGACACACGAGGCTGAGCAAATTGTTTGAGATGCGGACCTAAGGATGGGCCGTGCATCTAGAAAGCTCCCCGCGCTCTTTGGTTTGCGGATTGGCTGCTTTTGCTGGTTGCTGTTGCGTGGAAGGGAATCCCGCTCCTTTCTGCTCTTCGTGCGCTCTGCATTTGGCAGCGAACTCTTCGCGATCGCCTGACTTCCGACCTCAGGCAGAGCTGGTGGTATCCTTTTCGTAGATGCGTCTTGTGTCGTGCGAAGCCTGACTTCTTCGCGCCGGCATGGGTCACAACGGCGATCGTATTGTCTGCAGTTCTTGGGCATCGGCCTGGTGGTCTTGTTCTTGCGCGATGCGTGTTCGAAACGACCCACTCTGTCAGTGTCTGAAAGGGATTCTCAGATGCAGAACAAGCCATTGATTGGTTTGAACGCCGATTTCCGCTCCGCTAAGAAGGATTCGCCATCGTTTAGTTATGTTGCCGCTGGGTACTACGACGCGATTATCGCCGCTGGCGGTATTCCGGTCATTGTCCCGCCCATGGAAAGCGAAGCCGACCTCGGCGTCCTGCTCGATCAACTGGAAGGTTTTGTTCTTGTCGGCGGAGCCGACTTGGACCCTCGCCGTGACGGCTGGATGCTGCACCCCAGCGTTCGCACCATGGAAGCTCGCCGCGAAGTGTTCGACCGTATGCTGATGCGTCTGATTGCCGATCGCCGCTTGCCGGTGCTGGGCATTGGCGTGGGCATGCAGTTGCTCAACGTTTCGCAGGGGGGCAATTTGTTCCTGCACATCCCCGAGGATGTACCGACCGCGATCCCGCACAAGGATCTGCAAGATTCGCAGCATCGCCACGGCCTCGTGGTGGTGCCGGGCAGCCTGATGGAACGCGTGTATGGCGACGGAGAAATCCGCGTCAACAGCATGCACCATATGTCTGTCGACGAAGTTGCTCCTGGCTTTGCGGTCACTGCGCGTTGCCCAGACGGCATCGTCGAAGCGATCGAAAGCGTGACCGACGACTGGTTCGCCTTGGGAACGCAGTTCCATCCTGAAGCCGAAAGCGCTTCGGCGTTGGACGTGCGGATCTTCGGCGAATTCGTCGAAGGGATTGCCGAACGCGTGCCCGCCTTGAAGCTGGTCGCATAACGAACAAGCGGTCCGTCTTGGAAACGAAAACACGTGAAAAAGCCCGGAGGCCATGCTTCCGGGCTTTTCTGCTGCGCGGTGGTTGAGGTCTCTACACTACCGCTGCTGGGAGTTGGCGCGATATGTGACACATTACTGCCGCGTTTGGCAGTTGCCGGCTCCCTCTCACTCCCTCACTGCCCGAAAGTCCAGTCCAAATACATCTTTGGCATTTGGCTACACGCACTAGGCGATACGCAAAGTGCTTGTTCTAGAACGGAATTTCTTCCTCTCCAGGCTTAGGCGCTCCATCGATGGCGTATCCTCGTCGCGAACGCGAAGGCGGCCCGGGCATGTATCGCAACTCAAGTGCGTCTGTGTTGTCATGCAAAAATTCCCACCCTACAGCTGTAATGCTGCATTTCAATGCGGAATTCCAGCTATCAATTTCTTCACTAACCACCTCAATCATGCCCTTACGCTGCAGGCCAGCAAGCCCAAGCGTCGCAGCTAAAGGTGAAAAGAAGGACTCCTCCATGCGTTCTTTGACATTTTTGGTCCATACTCGATCACCCGGGGCATCCATTAGGTTTCCACAAGCAACCAAGGTTGCAAGTTCATAGTCGCGCAACCCAGATACCTCTGGCGTAAGCGACTTGCGTTCTGCTTGCTCGATCTGCCGCGATGTGTTCTCGAATGTCTTCACTATGTTAATGAACGTACTGAAATCTACAGTAGGCGTATTGCACTCAAGCGTCTTTGCCAAGCGTTTGAAGACGTTGTCCAATTCACTCGATTTCGTTGCAGTCGCACTCTGCAATTGGCTCAATGGCGGACTTAAATTGCTTGGCGTCAGACCAGAATGGCAGATTGGAATGACGGGAATCTTGCGTATCCAACCTGCGCCTGCCTCGAAGTTGATCCAAGGTCGAGTAATTGACTCGGGGCTGGCAAAAACGATTTCAACCTCGCAATTCACAAGCCCTTCTGTAATGTCATCCAACCAGCGTCCTCCCATAGCAATACTTTCGGGATCGCTGGAAACAAACACCTCGATTATTCCGAGAAACGCTTGCTGGACTAACGCCTTAAACGCTAAGGCGATTTCCTTTTCAGATGATATATGGGAGATAAAGATCAGCTTCTTTTTCATTACCGCCTCGGTTGTGACAGTTGGTGCGGCTTCAAAGGAGATTCTCGTAAGCGTGAAATGCCCGTAGCGTGCGACCTGCGTTCAAAAGCATAAGCATTTCGCTCAGGCTTCGATCTTCGAGCCCAGCACTTGCAGGAATTGACGCATCCAGGCGGGGTGCGCGGGCCAGGCGGGGGCGGTGACGAGATTGCCATCGGTGTGCGCGTTGTCGAAGCCGGGACTGTTAGGAATGTACTGGCCGCCGCCGAGCAATACCTCAGGCATGCACGCGGGATAGCAACTGGCCGACTTGCCTTGCAGCGCACCCGCGGCGGCGAGGATTTGCGG
>JAEZGD010000144.1 GCA_023417165.1 Planctomycetota bacterium | reverse complement strand
AAGCTGCTGATCGAGACGCGACCGCCCGTCAAACCTTCCGAGCCCGGGCCGACAGTCACAGGATTGCTAGCGCCAAAGCTAAAGCTGTAGATCTCGATCTGGCCCTCGAAGCCGGTGGCAGAGCTTTCGCCTTTGACTTCGAGACCACCTTCAAACTTCATGTACGTGTCAAACGCCATCGTAGAATCTCCTAAGGATGTTTTTTGCCAGCCAAACAGTGGCTGGGATGCTCATGTGATGTTCAGGACAACTAAGCCTTCTGCGACGGCAGCTTCGACACCAGCCGCAACGAAACCGTCAAACCTTCCAACTGATAATGCGGGCGAAGGAAGAACTTCGAGGTGTAGTAACCGGGGTTACCTTCCACCTCTTGCACCACCACTTCGGCCGCTGCTAGTGGCTTGCGCGCCTTGGTCTCTTCGCTCGAAATCTGCGGATTTCCATCCACATATTGCTGGATCCACTTGTTGAGCCAGCTCTGCATGTCGGCGCATTCCTTGAACGAACCGAGTTTGTCACGCACGATGCACTTCAGGTAATGCGCAAAGCGGCACGTGGCGAACAGGTAAGGCAAGCGTGCGCCGAGATTCGCGTTGGCCGTGGCATCGGGATCGTCATACTCGGCGGGCTTGTGAAGCGATTGCGCGCCAATGAACGCGGCGAAATCCGAGTTCTTTTTGTGAATCAGCGGCATAAAGCCGTTCTTCGCCAGTTCGCCTTCGCGACGATCGCTGATGGCGATCTCGGTGGGGCATTTCATGTCCACGCCGCCATCGTCGGTCGGAAACGTATGGCAAGGCAGGCCTTCGACTGCACCGCCCGACTCAATACCGCGAATACGCGAGCACCAGCCGTATTGCTTAAACGAACGATTGATGTTCGTCGCCATTGCATAGGCGGCGTTCGCCCAGGTGTACTTGTGGTGATCGGCGTTGCCAGTCTCTTCTTCGAAATCGAATTCCTCGACCGGATTCGTTTTCGCACCATAGGGCAAGCGAGCCAGGAAACGGGGCATCGCCAGGCCGATGTAACGCGCGTCTTCCGATTCACGCAACGAACGCCAGGCGGCATATTCAGGCGTGCCGAAGATCTTGGTCAAATCGCGAGGATTGGCCAATTCCTGCCAGCTATCCATGCCTAGAAGCTGCGGGGCCGCCCCGGTGATGAATGGCGAGTGACAGGCGGCCGAAATCTTGCCAATTTCGGTAAGCAATTCCACATCCGGCGGCGTCTGGTCGAAGTGGTAATCGCCGACAAGGCAACCGTAGGGTTCGCCACCAAACTGGCCGTACTCTTCTTCGTACAGCTTCTTGAAGATCGGGCTTTGGTCCCAGGCGGTGCCTTTGAACTTCTTGACGGTCTTGTGCACGTCCTTCTTCGAGATGTTCATCACGCGGATCTTCAACATCTCGTCGGTTTCAGTGTTGTTGACGAGATAGTGCAGGCCGCGCCAAGCGCCTTCCAACTGCTGGAACTCGGCGTGATGCATGATCGCATTGATCTGCTCGCTGAGTTTCCGGTCGATTTCGGCGATGATCGACTCGATCGTCTTGAGCACATCGCTCGACACCACCTTGGCATCGCGCAGCACTTGTTCTGCCAGAGTCTTAACCGCGGTTTCCACGGCTTCTTTGGCGCGATCCGTCTTGGGCTTGAACTCTTTGGTTAAGAGCGAAGAAAACGCATCGAACTCGAGCGTCTGGCCCTGCGACTGGCCTTCTAACTGCGGATTGGCATCAGCCATAGATTATTCCTCCGAAGCAGGGGTTTCTGGTTTGGGAGCGGCGGCCAACGTCTGCAACAGCGCCGGGTCTTGCAGGACACGCGCGATCAGTTCTTCTGCGCCTGTCTTGCCATCCATGTACGTAATCAGGTTCGACAGCTGCGAACGCGCATCGAGCAGTTGCTTCAAGCCTTCGGTGTTGCGTGCAATCGCCGCCGGCGAGAAATCGTCCATGCTTTGAAAGGTCAGGTCGACGCTCAGATTGCCTTCGCCCGTGAGGGTGTTGGGCACTTGGAACGCGACGCGCGGCTTCATCGACTTTAAACGGTCGTCGAAGTTGTCGACGTCGATGGTCAGGAACTTGCGATCCGACACCGGGGGCAACGCTTCCGATGGCTTGCCAGAGAGGTCAGCCAAGACCCCCATGACGAATGGCAACTGCACCTTCTTCTCGGCGCCATAGACCTCCACATCGTATTCAATCTGCACGCGCGGCGCGCGATTGCGTGCGATGAACTTCTGACTGCTCTCTTTCGCCACAGCATTCTCCTTTCAAGAAATGTATTGTGCGGGCCAGGCTGTTTTTAATCGTCATCGTCGTCGTCATCTGCTACTGCCCTGCCGCCGGTCCCGTTGCCGGTTTCATCTTCGCCGCCCAGGGCCAAGACTTGCTTCAGTGCGTCAGGAGAGAGGTCGCGGACGATTTCCAAAAAGCTCTTATTGGCCAGTCGCTTGGCACGCCGCAGCAATAGCGGTAACGGGCTCGACGGCTCAAAACGAGCGTAATATTCACAGATTTTGTCGATGGCGCGGATCACATCCTCGCGAGAAGCGATCTCGCCGGAGAGTCGTTGCACCGGCGCGCCGCGGCCGTTCCCGTTCCCATTGGTTGGCGCATCGTCGTCGTCTTCGTCTTCTTCGTCGTCGACTACTCCCACGCCACGGCGGGTTAATTGCTGGGCATAGACGGCGTTCATGCGCTGGAGCAGGCGACGCAATTCGACCAGGCTGGCTGCTTGCGCTACACCGACTTGCGAGGTGAGCGCATTCTCGATCGCCTGAGCCGACTCCAGTGCGCCTTGGCAAGCGGCCGCGTTGGCTTGGAGTTCATTGACATCGCATTCCGTGAAGGCTGCGTTGATGATCTACAGCGAAGGAGGCGGCTTGACGTCGTCGTCATCATCATCATCGCCGGACACCACGGGCTTCAGATCGCCGGACGCGACATCGAAGTCGCGCATCGAGAAGCGACCGACCGAGCGCGATTTGACGAGTTCCGCATCACGCAAGTATTTCAGCGTCGTATCGTCGTCGCTTAGAGCAGCAACCAAATTCACGCGCAAGGTGGGATCGTTGTCATCATCAGGATCAAGCTGCGGATGCATGCTCTCCCAACGCTCGCTGATCATCCTAGAGAAGCCTTGCAAGCAACTATGAAACGCAGGCAAGCCATCGGTATGCAGTACAGCGCGTGCCAAATACAGTAGCAGACGCAGATCGCCTGATTGATCGAGTAGTTCGCTCGCGAGTGTCTTGACGGTGCGCCAATCGGGCTCCTCGCCGGCGATCACCGTATCGCCAAACTCTTGGCCTGGCTTGGGCTGCGCCGCTTGCTCCATCTTGATGAAGAGAGCGTCGTACTCCAGATTTTCACCGCAAGGTGCATCATCGGAGACAGGCCGTAATAGTTTCTCGATATCGAGCACGAACATCTCCCAACCTTCCGTCCTCTGAGGTTCGGTACAACCTGAACGCCAACCAAGCGACAAGAAGCGTCGCGCGTTGGGACATCGCCAAACAGAACGCTCCAATCCAGGAGCTTGCGAAAAGGTTGTGAACTCTCTTCACCGGGCCTTTGGCTGCTCAATCGCCTAGCTATTGGCTCCGGATTATACGAGGTTTGCGGTAAATACAACACCAGAACGAGGCGTTTGTTTGAGCAAAACTGGGGTGAAAAGCTTGACAACAACGAGAATCTTAAAAATTGACTAATAGATCCAGCGAATTTCGACGCGTAGCATCGAGTCGAACCAGCTCGAACTCCCCATACCTACGGTGCCGGTGATTCCCAATTCACACGTTCCTAGATCGCCGTTGCCATCTCGAACAAAACGCAAGCCGGGATAGACGTTGAATAGTCCGATGCCATCGGTGTCGACCGGTCCCATGACGGTGAAGTCATATTCCTGGCCATCGAGCACCGTCTGGCCGACGAACTCCATCGTGTCGAGAATGGCAAAGGAGTCGTTTTCGTAGAGTAAATGGCTCCAGCCCACGCCATACCGCAGGACATGCCCCAGCCATGCCGGATCGCCACCCAAGGGAAACAGATAGCGCAACTC